>NZ_DAIOEU010000062.1:0-26780 GCF_036746095.1 Dyella sp. | reverse complement strand
AACCAGCGCACGATCTACTCGCGCGAACAGGTGTTCGGCGGCAAGCAGCTCACCGATGAAATCATGCGCCGCTACGGCCTTTCCTATGAGGAAGCCGGGCGCGCCAAGCGCAAGGGCGGCTTGCCGGAATCCTACGAGACCGAAGCGCTGCAGCCGTTCAAGGAATCGCTGGTGCAGCAGATCAGCCGTCTGCTGCAGTTCTTCTACGCCGGCAGCGAGTTCAGCAAGGTTGACCAAGTGGTGCTGGCCGGCGGTTGCGCGTCGATCGAAGGCATCAGCGCGATGCTTGAAGAGCAGCTTGGCCTGCCCTGCGTAGTGGCCAATCCGCTGGCGCGCATGTCGCTCTCCAACCGGGTGCAGGCACAGTCGCTGACCCAGGATGCGCCCGCATTGATGATCGCGGTCGGGCTCGCCATGAGGAGTTTCGACTGATGGCACACATCAACCTACTTCCATGGCGTGCCGAACGCCGCAAGCTCCGGCAGCGCGAATTTTTCATGCAGTTGGGCGCGGCCGGCCTGATCGCCGTCGGTGTGCTGTTCCTGTGGTGGTTCTGGATGGATATGCGCATCGACAACCAGAACGATCGCAACGCCTATATGCAGGACCAGATCAAGCAGGTCGATGCACGCCTGGAGAAGATCAAGGACCTGGAAAAAGTTCGTGCACAGCTGCTGGCGCGCAAGCAGATCATCGAGCAGTTGCAGGCCAACCGTTCGCAGATGGTGCACTTGTTCGACGAACTGGTGAAAACCATTCCGAGCAGTGCACGCCTGACCTCGATCAAGCAGAACGGCGACCAGATGGTGCTGGGTGGCGTGGCGCAATCCAACGCCAGCGTGGCCGAATACATGCGCAATATCGAAGCTTCGCCGTGGATGGGACAGGCTGATCTCAGCAAGACCGAGAACAGCCACGACGCGTCGCGGATGCCGTACAGCTTCGGCCTGACGGTGGCGCTCTCCAAGCCCAAGGATGACAGCAACGCCGGCTCCGCCCCCGCTTCGTCGAACACCGGCGCGGCCGCCGCGGCGACGACAACTGCCAAGCCCCCAGTTACGACACCCCCTGCAACGGCGCCCGCATCGGCTAAACCGGTCACTGCGCCGACCAAGGGAGGGTCCAAACAATGAAACTCCTCGACGATCTGCGCAGTCTCGATCGCAACAACGTTGGTGGCTGGCCGAAATCGGTCAAGACGTTTTTCACGGTGTTGTTGTTCCTGGTGATCATGCTGGTTGGCTGGTACGTGGTCATCAGCGACCAGCAGGACCAATTGCAGACGCTGGCCAACAAGGAAGAACAGCTCAAGAAAGAGTTCTCCGAGAAGCAGGCCAAGTCGGTCAATCTCGAAGCGTTGCAGCAGCAGTTGGATGAGATGAAGGACATGCTGCGCCAGTTGCTGCGTCAGCTGCCCAGCAAGACGGAAATGCCCGAGCTGCTGGTGGACGTGTCGCAGACGGCCCTGTCGGCCGGCCTGCAACAGGAGCTGTTCCAGCCAGGCACGGAAATCCCGAAAGATTTCTACGCGGAAAAGCCGATCCAGCTGAAGATGATCGGCACGTATCACCAGTTCGGTGCCTTCATCAGCGGCGTGGCATCGCTGCCGCGCGTGGTGATCCTCACCATGCACGACGTCTCGCTGACACCGCTCAATGCACCGGCCAAGGGTTCGGAGCCGGCCGCCAACCAGCTACTGGTCTTGCAGGGTACGGTGAAGACCTATCGTTACCTCGAAGACTCCGAAACGAACGAGGGCAGCAAGCCGAAGAAGGCCGGGGGGCAGAAATGAGAGTCATGACTGCCATGAAGCCTGCTCGCCTGGTGAAGCTGTCGTTGATGATCGCCACTGCCCTGACGCTGGCGGGTTGTACGCGCGGCATGTCCGACTTGCGTGACTGGGTCGCGCAGGAAAAGGCCAAGCGCGGAGCGCCGATTCCTGCCTTGCCGGTGATCAAGACCTTCGAAACCTTCACCTACAACGACCAGGACAAGCGCGATCCGTTCAGCCCCAGCCAGGACGAGTTGAACCAGAACAACGGCCCGCGTCCGGATGAAGGCCGGCCGCGCCAGCCGCTTGAGGCTTACTCGCTGGATAGCCTGAGAATGGTTGGCACGATCGGTGCTGGCTCCACCATGGAAGCACTCGTCAAAGATCCCGGCGGAGTGATCCATCGCGTGCACATCAACGAATACTTGGGCCAGAACTACGGCCGCGTCACCGCCATCACCGGTGACCACGTCGACCTGGTCGAATTGGTTTCCAACGGCAATGGCGGCTGGATGGAACGTCCAGCCAGCATCGCGCTTGAGGCGAAATAGGAATACAGGGGCTGATGCAATGACTAATCTCAATCAACCAGTCCGGAGTCGCGCCATGCACTTGGGCCACCGTTGCCTGATCATCATCGTGGCGCTGGGCTCTGCTGTCTGGGCCAGTGCCGCTGCAGCCAGCACGCTGCAGAACATCTCCTACAAAACGCTGCCGGGCGGGCGCGTCGAGCTGCGCATGAGCTTCGACAGCAACCAGGTGCCGCAACCGAACATCTTCACGACCGAAACGCCGCCGCGCATCGCGATCGACTTTCCGGACACCACCAACGATGCGGCCCGCCACCAGGATATCGGTGTCGGTACCACGACTGGCGTGTCGGCGGTGGCCGCTGGTGGACGTACCCGCGTGGTGGTCGAGCTGATGCAGGCGTCCACTTATAAATCGAGCGTGGAAGGCAACAGCCTCGTGCTGGTGGTCAACAACGGCACGCAATCGCAGCCGGTGACGACCGCGGCGACCATCGATCCCTCGAAGGCGTTGCCATCGGCACTTGACGGCCCGGCGATCAGCAACATCGACTTCCAGCGGGGGCCGAATGGTTCCGGCCGCGTGCTGATCAATTTTGCCGGTGCCGGCGCCAATGCGAACATGCGCCGCGAAAACGGCGACATTGCCGTGGACGTCACCCACGCGCAGCTTCCGGCCAGCCAGTCGCAACGCTTGAACGTGCTGGATTTTGCGACACCGGTGCAGTCGATTTCGCCCAAGTCCACGCCGAACGGTGCGCGTATCGACATTGCCTACAGCGGCGACGTGAATGTGTCTTCCTATCAGACTGGCAACCAGTATGTGGTGGAGGTGACGCCGAAGAAGCAGGAGTCGAAGAACACCAACCCGGCCTCCGAGGCGCAACCGGTTTACTCGGGCAGCCGTGTGACCTTCAACTTCCAGGACATTCCGGTGCGTTCCGCGCTGCAATTGCTGGCGGACGTGTCGGGCCTGAACTTGGTCGCTTCCGACACCGTGGGCGGAAGCGTCACGCTGCGCCTGGTGAACGTACCGTGGGACCAGGCGCTGGACGTGATCCTTCGCTCCAAGGACCTGGACAAGCGCCGTGATGGCAACGTGATCTGGATTGCACCACAGAAGGAACTGGCTGATTACGAACAGAGCGTGGCCGATGCGCGCTTCAAGGCGCAGGATACGGCGCCGCTGATTACGACTTACATTCCGATCAGCTACGGCAAGGCGCAGGACATCGTGAAGCTGCTGACGACCGGCGCTCAGCAAAGTACGGGCGGCGGGGGTGCAGCGAGCGGCGCGGCGGGCGAGCATCGTGGCTTCCTTTCCCCGCGTGGCAGCGTCACCTTCGACCAACGCACGAATACCCTGCTGCTCAACGATACGGCTGAAAAGACCACTGAGATACGCGCTATCGTCGCGGAGCTGGATCGCCCGGTGCAGCAGGTGCTGATCGAATCGCGCATCGTCATTGCAACTGACGATTTCGAACGCGACCTGGGTGTTCAGTGGGGCGTAAACGGGAGGCAGGTCAACCCGAGTGGCCAGACGCTCTCCTTAGGCAGTGGTCTTCTGCCCGCAACGTCGAGCGGTACCACGACCACCACTTACAACGGTCTGCAGAACTACCAGCAAGTCAATTTGCCGGCCACGCCGACTACCGGCACTGCCTCGACCATTGCTGCCGCTATCCTTGGTAAGAACTACGCGTTGGACCTGGAGTTGTCCGCGTCACAAGCGGAAGGACGCAGCCAGCTGGTATCCAGCCCGCGCGTGATCACCGCCAACCAACAGGAAGCGGATATCCGTCAGGGTCAAGAAATCGGCTATGTCACCTACCAGAACAGTGTAGGAGGTGGTGGCGCCAGCGGTACGGCCACGGTGGCGTTCAAGGATGCCGTGCTGGAACTGAAAGTCACCCCGACCATCACTGCCGACAACCGCGTGTTCCTGGCGATCAACGTGAACAAGGATTCATTGCACAACTACATCACGGTGCCAGGGAGCGGCCAGGTGCCTATCATCGATACACGCTCGCTCAATACGTCGGTGCTGGTGGACAATGGTCAGACGGTCGTGCTGGGTGGTATCTACGAAATTACCAAGACCGACAACATCAACAAGGTGCCGTGGCTGGGTGATATCCCCGGTGTCGGCTTCCTGTTCCGCAGTACGCAACGCGTGAACGACAAGGATGAACTGCTGATCTTCGTCACCCCGCGCATCCTCAGCGACAGCCTGCAATAAGGGCGGACTTGCCAGACAAATCAAAGGGGCGGCCAGTGTGCCGCCCCTTTTGCTTTACGACGGACAAACGACCAAACTTTCCTACACCGTTGTGGTCTTAAGCCCCACCAAGCAGTACAGGATTCTCGGATGGACATGCCCCCAATCCCCACACCCGGGCATCTGCAACAAGCATTTTCCCGCCTTCGCGATGACCTCAAGCTACAGATCATCGGCCAGCCGCGGCTTATCGACTGCTTGTTGATCGCCTTGCTGGCCGACGGCCATCTGCTGGTCGAAGGCGCCCCTGGCCTGGCCAAGACCACGGCGGTGAAGGCGTTGGCAAACCGCATCGCTGCCGATTTCCATCGCGTGCAATTCACGCCGGACTTGCTGCCCGCCGACCTGACCGGCACCGATGTGTTCCGGCCGCAATCGGGTACCTTCGAGTTCGAGCGCGGGCCCCTTTTCCACAACATCGTGCTGGCCGACGAAATCAATCGTGCGCCGGCAAAAGTGCAATCCGCCTTGCTTGAGGCGATGGCCGAGCGGCAGATCACCGTAGGCCGCAATACCTGGCATTTGCCGGAGCTGTTCATGGTGATGGCCACGCAAAACCCGATCGAGCAGGAAGGTACGTTTGCACTCCCTGAAGCCCAGCTCGATCGCTTCGTGATGCATGTGACCATCGGCTATCCGGATGCCGCCGCTGAGTTGGCCATTCTCCGGCTTGCGCGAGAACAGGCGAGCCGGCGAGTGCGCGAAGCCGTTCCCGCCACCGTGTTGGTCTCGCAAGACGAGGTATTTGCTGCGCGCAAAGCGGTATTGGATGTGCATGTCGCGCCAGCATTGGAGCAATACCTCGCGCAGCTGGTACTGGCCACCCGCGATGCAGGGCAATATGGCCCCGAGCTCAAACGCTGGATCGCCTGGGGCGCCAGCCCGCGCGCCACCATCGCGCTGGATCGTTGCGCCCGCGCACAGGCTTGGCTGAGCGGGCGCGATTTCGCCCTGCCGGAAGACGTACACGCCATCGCGCATGAAGTGCTGCGCCATCGCGTCCTGCTCAGTTACGAAGCGGAAGCCGAAGGCATCCGCAGCGATAAGGTCATCAACCGCTTGCTGGATCTCGTTCCCTTGCCGTGAACGCAGTCGTATCGAACCAGACGGATGGCGATGGGCGCGTCCGCGTTTCGTTGGCGGAATTGATCGCCCTGCGCGGTCGCGTCACACGTTTGCGCATGCCGCCACAGGATAGCCGTGCCACGCGTGTGGGTACGCAAACCAGCCGTCTTTACGGCCGTGGCATGGATTACGCCGAATCCCGCGCTTATCAGCCGGGCGATGACGTGCGCCGCATGGATTGGCGATTGACCGCGCGCAGTGGCCGCCTGCACACCAAGCTGTTTCAGGAAGAACGCGAAGGCCAACTGCTGATTTTGCTCGATCAACATCCCAGCATGCGGTTCGGCACGCGTGTGCGCTTCAAATCGGTGCAGGCCGCCCGCGCTGCTGCGTTGGCGGCGTGGCACGCGGTCAAGGCCGGCGAGCGCGTGGGGCTGATGGTGTTTGGTGAAAGCAGCCACCTGCAACGCCCGCGTGGCGGCGTGCGTGGTGCACTGGATGTATGTGGCGCGTTGGCGCAGTGCGATACCGCAGCTTCCGGACAAGGCCAGCCGCTGTCGCAGGCATTGCAGCATGTGATCAAGCTCCAGCACGGCGCCAACCGGGTGTTGCTGATCAGCGATGGCCAAAGCAGCGATCAGGCTGCACGCGATCGCCTGCTGGAAATGATGCGCCATACCGCCGTACGCACGCTGATCGTCGCAGACGTGCTGGAACTGCAGCCGGCTCCGGCAGGCAGCTATCCAGTGGAGCATCATGGCGAACGTCGGCGGCTGATCCTGCAAACAGAACATCAACGCAAAGCCTTCCAGCAAAGCCTGGGTGAAGGACAAGCAAGACTCGCAGCGATCGCCACGTCGCTTGGTATTCCTTACCGCATCATCGATACGGCTGCCGATCCGTTGGATGCCGTCGGCGCATTGCTGCGCAATGCCGGGGGACGGCGATGAGCGCGCAGCTGCCACAGGATCGGTTGCCCCTGCGCGACATCCATTTGCCACCCGATCCGTCGTGGTGGCCGCCTGCGCCGGGCTGGTGGCTCGTGCTGGCCCTGGCAGTCGTATTGCTGGTAACCGCCTATCTTTTTTACCGCCGTGCACGTCGCGCACGCATCTGGCGCGCACGCGTTCTGCATGAAATCCGGCAATTGGCGGATCGCCATGCGCATGACGACATCGCTTACGCCACCGCCTTGCATCAACTCCTTCGCCGGGCCGTATGGCGTTACAGCGCCGGGGCACACCACCTGCAAGGCGAACCATGGCGGCATGCACTGGCCCAGGTGCCCGTTGACGATGCGACGCTCGATACGCTCATGACGCTCGAAGCGCGGATGTACCAGCCGCATGCCCAGTTCAACCGAACCGCTGTTGAAGAAGCTGCGCATCGTTGGCTGCATGCCGCGTGGCGGCGCATGAAACCGCAGGAGCGCGGTCATGCCTGAGTTCGCATGGCCGTGGGTCTTCGTCATGTTGCCACTGCCGTGGTTGATCTGGCGCGCGGTGAAACCTGCATCGCCAGGGCAGGCGTTGCGCTTGCCGCATGCCTCGCTGTCGTGGAGCGCGGGCGGCCATCCGGCAACGCGCAGCGCGGCGTCCTGGTTGCTGGTGCTGGGCTGGCTTGCGTTGCTTACGGCGGCGGCAAGGCCCCAGATCATTGGACCGCCGCAAGCGCAAACGCACAGCGGTCGCGCGATGATGCTTGCGGTGGATCTCTCCGGCAGCATGGAAACGCCGGACATGGTGCTGGGCGGCCAGCAGTTGAGCCGCTTCGGTGCGGTGGAAGCCATTGCGGGCGATTTCATTTCCCGCCGCAGCGGCGACGAGCTTGGCCTGGTGCTGTTTGGCACGCACGCGTTTCTGGTCACGCCGCTTACGTATGACCTCAATGCCGTGCGCGCGCAGTTGCAAAGCGCCTCGGTTGGCCTGCCTGGCACCGAAACCGCGATCGGCGATGCGATTGCCGTGGCCGTGAAGCGCCTCGCTGCGTTGCCGGAGCAAGCGCGTGTGCTGATCCTGCTGACGGATGGCGTCAACAATTCCGGCAGCATCTCGCCGCAGGACGCGGCACGTGCCGCCAAGGCAGCCGGCGTGCGCATCTACACCATCGGTATCGGTGCCACGCGCATGGTGGTTCCCGGCTTGTTCGGCAACAGCGTGGTCAATCCGTCCGCCGACCTGGACGCGGACATGCTCACTTATATCGCGCATGAAACCGGCGGCCAGTTCTATCGCGCCACCGACGGCAACCAGCTTGCCGACGCCTACCGCGCCATCGATGCGCTCGAGCCCATGCCGCAAAAAGGCCGCGAATTTCGCTTGCATCACGAACTGTTCCGCGTACCGCTCGCGGTGGCCGGTGTTTGCCTGCTGTTGGGCTTGCTATGGCCACGCTGGAAAGGAGTCGGTACGTGAGCGCAGCCCTGCATCAATTCCATTTCTTGCAACCGCCGTGGCTGTTGGGACTGCTGGCATTGCCGCTGCTGATCTGGTTCGGCACGCGCGGCAATGCCTCGCAGCGCGCACTCAGCCGGCTGGCCGATCCGGCATTGCTGCCGCACCTCGTCGGCGGCCAGGCGCGCCACACCCGTGCCCCTTCGGGCTTGCTCGCACTGGGCTGGATCCTGGGTGTGCTGGCCTTGGCGGGCCCGACGTGGAGCCGTGTGACCGCGCCGATGTTCAACGATCGCGCGGCACAGGTGGTTGCGCTGTCGCTGTCGCAGCATATGCTCGCGCGCGACGTGCAGCCAACCCGGCTTGAGCGCGCGCGTTACAAGGCGCGTGACCTGTTGATGGCGAACCAGGATGGTTTGAACGCACTCATCGGCTATGCCGGCCAGGCATTCGTGGTGGCGCCCCTGACCAGCGACGCGCACAGCCTGGAATCATTGCTGGAAGCCATGTCGCCCGATGTAATGCCGGTCGACGGCAACGATGCTGCGCAAGCCATCCGGCAAGGGGTGAAGCTGATTCACAACGCCAAGCTTGCCAGTGGCTCGATCGTGCTGCTGACGGATGATGCCGATGCGGCAGCCCAGGCCGCGGCCCGTGCAGCGCTGTCATCCGGGGTGCATGTTTCCGTGTTGGGTGTCGGCACACCGCAAGGCGCGCCCGTCGCCAGTGCCGAGGGCGGCTTCATGCACGACGAACAGGGCAACATCGCCATCGCTCGGCGCAATGATGCCGACCTGCGCGCGCTTGCTGACGCAGGTGGCGGTCGCTATGTCGCCATGAGCGATGACGCGCAGGACGTGGCTGCTTTGCACGCGTCGCTACGGCCGCCACAGCACGCATCGGTGGCGCAAGGACAGGAAGCTGACGCGTGGCAGGACCGTGGTCCATGGTTGCTGCTGCCGCTGCTGCTGGTCGCAGCGATGGCCTTCCGTCGCGGCTGGATCCTGATGCTGCCGTTGATCCTGTTACCGACGCTGCCCTCGACTGCCCACGCTTCCGGCTGGCGTGACTGGTGGCAGCGACCGGACCAGCAAGCGGCAAGCGCCTTGCGCGAAGGCAATGCGACAAAGGCGCAGCAGCTTGCGCAAGACCCGGCCTGGCGCGGTGCGGCCGCTTACCGCGCTGGCGATTACGCCGCCGCCGCACAGGCGCTGCAGCAGGCCAAAGGCGCCGATGCGCCTTACAACCTGGGCAACGCGCTGGCCAAGCTTGGCCGCTATCAGGACGCCATCAAGGCTTACGATCGCGCGCTGCAACTGGATCCACACAATCAGGATGCACAGGCCAACCGCAAGCTGGTGGAAGAGGCGATGCGCAAGCAACAACAAGCATCGTCCTCGCCGCAGCAACAGCACTCGGGCGGGCAGGGCGGCCAGAACCATCAGCAAGGGCAGAACGGGCAGTCGTCCGGTCAAGCCCAGCAAGGTCAAGGACAGCAGAACGGGCAGTCCGGCCAGCAGCAGGGCGGTGATCGGCACGCAAAGGATCAAGGCCAGAACGGCCAGCATCAACAGTCTGATGCGCAGCAGGGCAACGCGGGGCAAAACAACTCGCCTTCCGACGATGGTCAGCAACAGCGCGCTGCGCAAGGCGACAGTTCCCCGGCGCAAGATGCATCCAAGCCAACGCCAGCGCCCGCCTCCAGCAGCGAGAGGGCGCAAGCCGAAAAAGCGCAGCAAGGCTTGCAGGCACAAATGAACCAGGCCTTGGCCGGCGCACAAAAGAAGGCCAGCACCACGCCTGCGCATGAACTCGGCGCCGTCGAGAGTGGTGATCCACTGTCGAAACTACCCAACGACGTGCGACGCGACTTGCAGCGCGTACCCGACGATCCCGGCGCCTTGCTGCGAAGAAAATTCGAACTGGAATACCGCCAGCGCATGGGTGCGCAACCGGTGGAAGGAGATCAGCCATGAAACACCGTTGGCTGCTGTGGCTCTGTTTGTTGCTGCCGTGGACCGCCATGGCGTCCAGCGTGCAAGCTACGCTGGATCGCAACGACGTGCACCTGGGTGAAACCGTCACGCTCAACCTGCGCATCAGCGATGCCATGACGGCAAGTACCCCGGATCTCAGCGCGCTCGATCACGATTTCGAAGTACTTGGTACCTCGACCAGCAGTTCGCTCAGCGTCATCAACGGCAAGCAAAGCGCTGAGCTGATCATCGGCGTTGCATTGCGTCCCAAGCATCAAGGCGATTTGCAGATTCCACCGTTGACGGTGGCGGGCAGCCAGACCAACCCGCTCACCTTGCACGTGGAAGCGCCGGACACCTCGGCGAGTTCCCACACTGGCCAGGATGTTTTCGTCGAAGCGCAAGCAAGCGCCGATCACGTCTATCTCGGCCAGCAGATTCTGTACACCGTGCGGCTTTTCTATGCGGGTGATCTCGACGGCGGCAGCTTGCCCAACCCGGACGTCAACGGTGCAGAGCTGAAGCAACTGGGTAACGACATCAACTACGAATCCGTTCGCAATGGCCGCCGCTATCACGTCGTCGAACGCCGCTATGCGTTGACGCCGCACCATGCCGGTTCGCTGGTGGTGCCCTCCATCGAATTCCAGGGCGAAATGCTTGATCGCGGCAATCCCAACGACCCGGGCGGCTTTTTCAATCCAGGCGGCTTGTTCGGCAACACCACGCCAGTCACGGCGGATTCGCCCGAAGTAACCATCAACGTGCAGGCGCCACCTGCGAACTGGGGCCAGACCACCTGGTTGCCTGCGCGCTCGCTGACGCTCAGTCTGCAAGGCATGCCAGGCGATGACAAACTCACCGCCGGCCAGCCACTCAACCTGCGCCTGAGCGTGGATGCACAGGGCTTGTCAGGCGACGCGCTGCCACCGTTGAGCCTGCCGACCATCAACGGCGCCACGGTCTATCCCGACCAGCCGAAGACAAGCACGCACGACGACGGAGAATGGCTGACGGGCCATAGCGAGCGCGGCTTCGCGATCATTCCGCAGCACGCCGGCACGTTGACCATTCCGGAAATCACGCTCACCTGGTTCGACGTGCAGAGCGGACAGAAGAAAGTCGCCACCATTCCATCGCATACCTTGACCGTGATAGCGGCGAACGGTGCGCCCGCACCTGCTGCGACAGCATCGCAATCCGCAATGGCGCCTTCCTCCGCCGCCGCAAGCAGCGCGGCGGCGCCAGCCAGTGCAGAAGTTGCACCGGTTGCGCCATCACCCACGCCGTGGCGCTGGATCGCACTTGGCAGCATCGCGCTGTGGCTTTTGAGTGCGGCAGCGTTCGCGTGGTTGTACGGCAAGCGCAAACGTGCACCGGCATCGGTGGCGAAACCGCGCATTGAACCCACGGATTCGACACGCACGCTGCGCCAGGCATTTTTGGAATCTGCGCGCGGTGATGATCTCGCCACCCAGGCGCGTCGCCTGCTTGCCTGGGCGCGTGCCGAGCGACCAGGGGTGCGCAATCTGGGACAGGTGGCCGATGCGCTGGCGTCGGAACAACAGCGCGCAGCGATCACGCAACTGCAGCGCGAGCAATATGCCGGCGCGTCAGCGGAAGCGCGGGTCGACTTCGCCGCGGCATTTGCCAAGGGATTTGCCTGGCGGCAGGACGGCAAGGCCGAAACCGAATCGCCGTTGCCGCCGCTCTACCCGTTCAAGCTTGATTGAGCGCTTCCTGCCAGATCGCCGCCATGCGCTCGTCGAAGCAACAAAGCTGCACCTCCATCGCGGCATGGAGCGTAAGCACATCGCGCAGGCTGGCAATCGCCACGCGCGCAGCTTGCTCCGCCGGATAGCCGTAGACACCGCAGCTGATCGCGGGAAAGGCGATGGTGCGAACCGCATATCGGGCCGCCAGGGCGATGGACGAGCGATAGCACTGCGCCAGCAGCTCGGCTTCGCCGTGATGGCCGCCCTTCCACACCGGTCCCACCGTATGGATTACATGGCGTGCCGGCAGCAGGAATGCCGGCGTGATGCGCGCATCCCCGGTCGGGCAACGCACGCCGGGTGCCACTTGCGGTAAGGCTCTGCAAGCTTCCAGCAAGGCAGGGCCGGCTGCCCGGTGAATGGCACCATCCACGCCGCCGCCGCCCAGCAAGGCCGGGTTGGCCGCGTTCACGATGGCGTCCAGGGCCAGCCGGGTCAGGTCGGAAGTGACAACGCTAAGGGCCATATTTGGGCTTATGCTTGGGCACGTGTTGCTTTGCTAGGCGTCCGCATCATGCCAAAGACGGAAGATATTTCCTTCGGTTACTTGCTGAACGACATCACCTTGCTGTTCCGCAAGCATTTTGACCGACGTGCGGTGAAATTCGGTTTGACGCGCGCCCAGTGGCGCGCCACCAAGATGCTCTATCACCGCGAAGGCTTGCGGCAGACCGAGCTGGCCGAATTCCTCGAAATGGAGCCGATCGCCGTGGGCCGCGTGATCGACCGGCTGCAGGCCGCGGGATTCGTGGAACGGCGGCCCGATCCCAAGGACCGCCGCGCCTGGCGCCTGTACACCACCGCGCAGGCCAGCGGAGTGATCGATGACATGGAGCACATCGCCCGCGAACTGCGGCGCGAATGCACCAAAGGCGTCAGCTACGAGGAAATGACGCAGGCGATGGACGTGCTGACGCGCTTGAAAGAAAACCTGCAGGCGCTCGATGCGGCCGAGGCACCGGCCGAGCGTGAGGGAGATGCCGAGCTGGCATCGTCCCTCGATGAGGAAAGCTGACGCCTCGCGAAGCCGGTAGTCCGGGACGGAATCCCAGTATGACCAACCATGCCGATGTGCTGGAATTTCATCCCGGCCTACGTGAACTGCGCCCCGGCTTTCGCCGGGGCGACGATGCTTCAGCTCAGTCTTCCGCGCCATCATGCGCGAACGCGCCTGGCGCCGAGCCGAAGTCGCCGTTCGCTTGCGCCGCCATGTACGAGAACACGGCATACACCGCTACGTTCTGCGCCAATTGCTTGGGATCGATCTTGTCCAGCGTGTCGTTGGCCGTATGGTGCCAGTCGAAGTAGTAGGTGCCATCCTGGGTAAGGCTCAGCGCCGCCATGCCCTTGCCGTGCATCTGCGAGAGATCCGAGCCGCCGCCGCCGGGCTTCTTCACGTCATAGCTCACGCCGATCGGCGCCAGCACCTTGGCGATCTGCGCGATCGCGCCGCGTGCTTCCGGCTTCACGCTGGCGCTCATTCGCCATACCGGGCCGGAACCGAAATCCGACTCCGTGCCGAGCTGGAACTTGTTCACGTCCGCCGCATGCTTGTCGGCATACGCGCGGCCGCCCCACAAGCCCATTTCCTCGTTGGCGAAGGCGATCACGCGGATGGTGCGGTCGGGACGTTGCGGCAGATCGTGGATCAGTTTGGCCGCGCCGACGGCGATGGCGACACCGGCGCCGTCATCGATCGCGCCGGTACCCGGATCCCAGGAGTCCAGATGGCCGCCGATGGCGACGACCTGGTCGGGGTATTTGCTGCCGGTGATTTCGCCGATCACGTTCGCGCCGGTGTATTGGCCTTCGATGCCGCAATCGAGGTCGAGCTTCACCGTGACTGGCTTGCCATAGGCCAGCACGCGCTCAAGCTGGTCGGCATCGGGGTTGGATAGCGCGGCGGCAGGAATCGCCTTGGCCGGGTCGGTAAATCCAGTGACGCCCGTGTGCGGCGTACGGCTGTTGGCATCGGTGCCGGCGGAGCGCAGCAGATAACCGGCAGCGCCTTTTGCCTGCGCGATCACCGGGCCTTGCACGCGGATCGGCGAGCCGATGCGGCCGTAGTCCAGTCCATCCTTGTGCCGCTGCATGCGTTCGCCGATGTACACGATCTTGCCTTTCACACTGGCCGGATCGGCCGCTTTCAAGGCATCCAGCGTAGGGAACTGCACCACCTCCGCGGTAAGGCCGCCCTTGGGCGTCGCGGGCGAATAGCCCAGCGCGATGATCGTCAGCGGCTGCGGAAAGGGCGACACGATGGCGGCGTGCTCGCTGCGGCGTACCCACAGCGGAAACGTCACCGGCTCGGTATAGACCTTGTCGAAGCCCAGCGCCTTGAACTTCGCCACCATCCAATCACGTGCACGTTGATCGTTCACGCCGCCGGCCAGTCGCGCGCCCACTTCGGTGGTCAGGCCTTCCACCACGTTGTAGGCGGTGTCGTCGTGCATGGCCTTGTCGCGCAACTGCTCGGCCGTCTGCACGGCGGAAGCGGAAATCGTGGTGGGTGCATCCTTGGCGCAAACAAGTCCGGTAGCCAGCATCAAGCTGGCGGCGAGCGCAGTGAGGGAGGGACGTTGCATGGGCGGCTCCTGGTGACGAATCTCGCATTATGAGGCTCGTCTCAGGCAGTGCTTAGGCCGGAAGTCATGTATTTGTAAGAAGGAAAAGCAACACGCGTTGGCTGGGATGACATTCCAGCCAACGCGGCAATTGGCTATTGCTTGTTTTTCAATAGATCGCGGATTTCCGTCAGCAGCACCACTTCCGGTGGGGTTGCAGCCGCCGCCTTGGTGTAGAACCTGTTGACGATCTTGATCAGCAGGAAGATCGCAAAGGCCACGATCACGAAGGCCAGGATGCTGTTGATGAAGCTGCCGTAGGCAATGGCGATTTCGGGAATCTTGTGCGCCGGATTGCTGTTGTCGGCCGGCCGGATCACCACCTTCATGGCGGAAAAATCGATGCCGCCGGTGGCCCAGCCCAGCGGCGGCATGATCACGTCGTTCACCAGCGAGGTGACGATCTTGCCGAACGCCGCACCGATCACCACGCCCACCGCCATGTCGAGTACGTTGCCGCGCATGGCAAATTCTTTGAATTCTTGCAGCATGCTCATTGCCGTCTCCCTAGGTTGTGTGCCGGATGGCGTTGTGACTGTAATGCATGGCGATGCTGCGCAGGAGGCACGAATCGTTCAGATGATCTTGCCTTCCAGCACCGCGATGTCCTGCAGTTCCGCGCGGAACCGATCGCCGCGCCGCAATGCCGCGACGCCGGCAGGCGTGCCGGTGAAAATCAGGTCGCCTGGCTTGAGCTCAAACAATGCCGACAGCGCGACGATGATGTCCGCCACGCCATGCACCATCTCGCCGAGTTGGCCTTGCTGGCGCAGCGTGCCATTCACCTCAAGACTGATGCGCGTCTGCGCATGCGGCGCGGCTTCGCTGGCCACGCGCAAGGCGGACACCGGCGCGGAATGATCGAACGCCTTGGCCACGTCCCACGGATGGCTCTTGGCTTTCGCGACCGCCTGCAGATCGCGGCGCGTGAGGTCTAGCCCTACGCCATAGCCAAAGATCGCCTGTAGCGCCTGGGCGGCATCCAGGTTCTGGCCGCCGGCCTGCAAGGCCACCACCATCTCCACTTCATGATGCAGGTCGGCGGTGGCGGACGGATAGGGCACGTCTGCGCCACCAGTGACTACGGCATCGGCCGGTTTGCAAAAAAACATCGGTGCCGATGCGTCGACTGCGGCGCCCATTTCACGCGCGTGCTCGGCATAGTTGCGGCCGATGCAGAACACGCGGCGGATGGGAAAGCGTTCCTCGCGGCCAATGACCGGGAGGCTGGGAATGGCAGGAGGATCGATGAGGTAGCGCATAGCAAAAAGGGTAGCAGCTTCATGCATCTGGCAAGAAGATGGCCATGGCAGGTATCTGCATTTCGTCAGCAGTCCCGCTCGTGGGCGGTGTGAAGTCGGTGGCAATGCAAGCAAGAATGGACAACTCTCTTGGGCTTTTGCGGGTAGCGGCATTGTCGAATTGGCGCCCGCCCGTACGTCTTAGACATGACAGCTGTCATTGGCAAGGGTTGATGAGCGCACGTGGAAACGCGCATGGCCCGGCCACTATCGTGTGCCAATCGGGGACAACAAGGACAAAAGCGTGAGCAATACCGATCTGCTGAAGGAATTGAAGATCGAGCGCCATCAGCGCGAGGAACATCGAAGTGGCGGCGGCCCAGGGCCGTGGCCGTGGATCATCGGCGGCATCGTGCTCGTGCTGCTGGCACTCGGCGGCGGCTGGTGGTGGTTCTCGCACCGGCCGATACCCGTGCATGTTGCGCAGGCGGTGGCGGCGAGCAGCGACCCGTCTGCGGGCGCCGTGCTGCAGGCCACCGGTTACGTCACGGCGCGCCGGCAGGCCACGGTATCGGCGCAAATCACCGGCACCCTGACCGCCGTGCTGATCGAGGAAGGCGATCACGTGAAGGAAGGGCAGATCCTGGCCAAGCTCGATGACAGCCAATACAAGGCCGCGCTCGATACGGCCGTCGCGCAGGCCAAGGCGGCGCATGCGCTGGTAAACCAGTATCAGGCGCAACTGGCGCAGAACCTGCGCGATGCGGACCGCGACGACGCACTGGCCAAGCAAGGCCTGGTATCCAAGCAGGCCGCCGAGCAGGCGCGCACGCTGGTCAGCAGCACGCGCGCGCAACTGATGTCGCAGCAGAGAAATGCAGCGGCTGCCGACGCGCAAGTGGTGGAAGCGCAGGTCAACTACGGTTACTGCCTTATTCGAGCGCCATTCAACGGCGTGATCACCACCAAGGATGCACAGGTCGGCGAAGTGGTCTCGCCGTTCTCCGCCGGCGGCGGCTTCACGCGCACCGGCATCGGCACCATCGTCGACATGGATTCGCTGGAAGTGGACGTGGACGTCAACGAGGCCTATATCGGCCGCGTCACGCCGAACATGCCAGCCGAAGCGGTGTTGGATGCCTATCCGGATTGGCGCATTCCCGCGCATGTCATCGCCATCGTGCCGGCGGCCGACCGCGGCAAGGCGACGGTGAAAGTGCGTGTGGCGATGGAAAAGAAAGATGCGCGCATCGTGCCCGACATGGGCGTGCGCGTGTCCTTCCTGGAGGCGAAGCCGGCCGTCGCCACGCAAGCGCCGAAAGGCGTGCTGGTGCCAGCCAAGGCGATCGTGCAGCGCGACGGCAGCGAGAGCGTGTTCGTGGTGGTGGATGGCAAGGCGCACCGCCAGACCGTGCAACCTGCTGCACAGCCGTCGGGCGATATGCGCTTGATCCCGGCATCGGTCAATGCGGGCGACAGCGTGGTGCTGTCGCCCCCTGATGACCTGCACGACGGTTCCAGCGTAAGCGTGCAAACCCAATAACCAGCAACCGGACTCACGGAGCGCTTATTTATGCGCGACCAAAACAGTTCCACTCGGGAGGATGTAGCAATGGGTACGTTGATCGAGATTCGCGATCTTTCCAAGGTCTACGAACGCGGCCGGCAAAAGGTCGAGGTGTTGCACCACATCAACCTCAACATCGCCGAGGGTGATTTCCTGGCCTTGATGGGGCCGTCCGGTTCGGGCAAGACCACGCTGCTCAATCTGGTTGGCGGCCTGGATACGCCCACCGGCGGCAGCATCAGCGTGGCCGGCCACCGCATCGACCAACTGGGTGCGGGCGCACTTGCGCGCTGGCGTGCATCGAACGTCGGCTTCGTGTTCCAGTTCTATAACTTGATGCCGACGCTGAGCGCGCAGAAGAACGTCGAATTGCCATTGCTGCTGACCAAGCTGTCGAGCGCGCAGCGGCGCAAGAACGCCGCCATCGCGTTGCAACTGGTGGGGCTGGCCGAACGTGCTTCGCACAAACCGAGCGAGCTTTCCGGCGGCCAGCAACAACGCGTGGCGATCGCGCGTGCGATCGTGTCCGACCCGGCCTTGCTGGTGTGCGACGAACCTACCGGCGACCTGGATCGCCAATCGGCGGAAGACGTGCTGGGCCTGCTGCGCCAGCTCAATCGCGAACACGGCAAGACCATCGTGATGGTGACGCACGATCCGAAGGCGGCCGAATACGCCGACCACACCTTGCACCTGGACAAGGGCACGCTGGTCGAGCAGGCCACGGCGTAGCTTATGGCAAGCCATTCCCCCTCATCCGCCCTTCGGGCATCTTCTCCCCGGAGGGGAGAAGGGAAGTCGCAGAGGAATTTTCCATGAAATACTTCCATCTCATCTGGGCGGCGCTGTTCCGGCGCAAGACCCGTACCATTCTTACGTTGGTGTCGATCGCAGCGGCATTCCTGTTGTTCGGCATGCTCGATGCCGTGCGCACGTCGTTCGATCAGGCAGGCAAGAGCGCCAACGGCGCGCAGCGGCTGCAGACCGGTTCGAAGCTGTCCTTCATCGAAACCTTGCCGCAGGGCCTGGGCCAGCAGATCGCCACGGTGCCGGGCGTGAAATCAGTGGCGTATTCCAACTGGTTCGGCGGTGCGTATCAGGATCCGCACAACCAGGTATTCACCTTCGCGGTGAGCGACAACTACATCGACCAATATCCGGAAGTGCAGGTAAGCGACGCGGCGCGCAAGACTTATCTGGAAACGCGCACCGGCGTTCTGGTGGGCGAGAAGCTGATGGAGAAATATCACTGGAAGGTGGGTGACCAGATTCCGCTGCAATCGAACATCTTTCCCCAGCAGAACGGCAGCAAGAATTGGACCTTCAACATTGTCGGCGTCATGCATCCGAAGGAAGCGAGCGCGGGTTTTTATGCCCAGATCATCCTGATGCACTGGAAGTACTTCGACGACAGTGTGCAGAAGGGCTACAACAACGGTCGTGTCGGCTGGTTCGTTACGCGCGTGAACGATGTGAACCAGGCGGACCGTGTGGCCAAGGCCATCGACGCGCTGTCGGCCAATTCCGATCATGAAACCCGCACGCAGACCGAAGCGGCCGCCACGGCATCGTGGATGAAGCAATTGGCCGATATCGGGCTGATCGTGGGATCGATCATGGGCGCGGTGTTTTTTACGCTGTTGCTGCTGACCGGCAACACCATGATGCAGGCGGTTCGCGACCGTACGTCGGAACTGGCGGTGATGAAAACGCTCGGCTTTTCCGATCACAGCGTGCTGGCAATGGTGCTGGCCGAATCGATCTTGCTGGTGCTGCTGGGTGGAGTCATCGGTATCGGGCTGGCGGCATTGCTGATTCCCGGTGTGAGTGCAAACAGTGGCGGCATGCTGAATCTGCCCACCGTCGGCGCGAGCAGCTGGGGACTGGGCATCGGCTTGATGTTGTTGATCGGTGCAGTGGTGGGCGCGATACCCGCGTGGCGGGCGATGCGCTTGAACATTGTCGATGCGCTGGCCGGTCGTTAAAGGAGCACAGCATGAAATTTCTCTTCAATCTCGGTGTGGTGATCGCCCTGTGCGTGGCTTTGGTGCTGTGGGCGATGGTGCCGTGGTATGCAGTGGCGATACTCGCTGCGTTGTTTGCGGGCTGGTTGGCGCTCAGCCGCCGTGGCCGGCAAGCTGCTTCGGTTACCGGTGTGGGCATCAGCACGCTCCGGCAGCGGCTGGGTTCGTCGTCGGTGGTAATCATCGGTATTGCCGGTGTGGTCGGCGTGCTGGTGGCGTTGCTGGCGATGGGCGAGGGCTACAGCGAAACATTGCGCAAAACCGGTAGCGACGACACCGCCATCGTGTTGCGTGGCGGTTCGGCCAGTGAAGTCAGTTCGGTCATGAATCGCGACAGTATTGTGGTGATCAACCAGGCGGCGGGCGTCGCACGCGACAGCCAGGGCAAGCCCATTACGTCCGGTGAAATCGTGGTGGCCGCCAATCTGCCGGTAAAAGGCGGTGCGCCGGACGAAGAAGGCAGCGTGCAGTTGCGCGGCGTAGGAGAGGGTGCCTGGGCCTTGCGTCCCAACCTGAAAATCATCGCCGGACGCAAATTCCAGCCCGGCATGCGCGAGCTGGTAGTGGGGCAGGGTGCGCAACGCCAGTTCGCAGGGCTGGAACCCGGGCGCGATCTGAAGCTCGGCACGCAAGCGTGGAAAGTGGTCGGCGTGTTCGCTTCAGGCGATGCGCTCGATTCGGAAATCTGGGGCGATGCCGATGTGGTTGCCGAAGCCTACCGGCGCGGTAGCAGCCGCACATCGGTCGTGGTGAAGCTGACGGATGCGAAAGCCTTCGATACCTTCAAGGCGGCGCTGGCTGGCGATCCGCGTCTGCAGGTCGACGTGGATACCACGCTCAATTACTTCAGCAAGCAATCCGAAGGCATGAGCAAGGTGATGCGCATCATGGGCATCACGGTCGGCACGATCATGGCGATCGGCGCGATCTTCGGCGCACTCAACACCATGTTCGCCGCTGTGGCCACCCGTGCACGCGAAATCGCGACGTTGCGCGCGATCGGCTTTCGCGGCGTGCCGGTGGTGGTTGCAGTGATGCTGGAAACCATGCTGCTGGCGCTGATCGGCGGTCTGATCGGCGGTGGCCTGGCCTGGCTGATCTTCAACGGGTTCACCGCATCCACGCTGGCCGCTGGCACCACCGGACAACTGGCGTTTACCTTCAAGGTGACGCCGGGCCTCATGTGGGAAGGCTTGAAGTGGGCGTTGGCGATCGGGTTCGTCGGCGGGCTGTTCCCGGCCTTGCGCGCGGCGCGTCTACCGGTGACAACGGCGCTGCGTGAGTTGTGATCCATGCGGGTTGAGGGCGCAAACCTCAACCCGCATTCAATCCAACGTTCCTTCGACCCTTCATGACTTTATTTTCTTCATCGGGCCTGCATCACGGGAAATATTTATCGACCAGGGCATACAGGGCGGCAGTAGTTTCGGTGTCTAAATTCCCGTCGTAGTTGGACGGCCGGAAGTGAAGCTGAAATGCTCTGACGAGATTTCGCAGGCCACGCGGCGATTGCACCGCAGAAGTGTCGTAACCGTATCTCTTGAATTTATCGATCACTTCATTCTGGTCGGGATGTTTCAAGCTAAATCTTTGACGGTATTCTTCCTTGGCGTTCTCGTCATACCAGGCGCCAATGCCTGCTTCGTAAAGGTCTTTCCAAGGGAAGGCTGCGCCGGGATCGCTTTTGCGGCCCGGCGCAATATCGCCGTGTCCCAGTACATGAGTCGGCTCGATGTCTGGATAACGTTGCAGGATATTCAAAGCCAGTTGTTTGATCGCGTGGACCTGTTCGGGACGGTATGGGGGAAAGGTAAATACGCCGCCATTATCCGAAGCAAGATTTACGATTTCGATACCAATGGCCGTGTCGTTCAAGTTATTGCGACCGGCCCAGTGGCTGACACCCGCGTGCCACGCGCGCTCGTTCTCGTCGACCAGATTAAAGATGCGCATGTTCTTGAAGCCGGCATCGACATAGCTTTGATCTGCGGGGTCAGGAATCAGGTAGTGCGCGCTGACTCCGCCATTGCCGGCGAGCGCCCTCACAGATGCCGCAAAATTGATGGCCGTATAGTGCATGATAAGAAAGCGCGTGCGGCGGTTGTATCCTTTGACGGCCCGATAGCTGTTGTAGTCGATTTTGTACATGGCGAGTTCCTTCATGAGTGGGTCTCCTTCAGGTAGAAGGTTCAGACGTTGAAACCTCGAACTGTCTTTCGAAGTTTTGATGCAACGATTTGAACGTCGGCCCGTGTACGGTTTTTGGATCCCCACGCGGGTCGAACATCAGGCGTGAGGGAACGTACTGCGCGCGGATCGCGGCCGTGCGTTATTCATTGCAACGTCGCTTGTCGCGGAGCCTGGACGGATGTGTCGCTCTGGGAAGCCAGGCAAAAAGCTACACGGCCGTTCGTGGGCCCATGATTGGCACTCCGCTTATTTCCGTTGGGGTAACGGTGCCGGCCAGAAAATCTCTTTCCGGATTTCAGCTCGATCGCAGATGTGGCGCTTAAGATCGTGCGAGTCGCTCGGCATGGAACGTTCGCTCTGACATGGTTGTTGCGTGCCGCGCGCCTTCAGACACGCAGCAGCGGCAGCAAAAAAGCTTGATCACGTTCGGCGGCGCGTTGTAGACCGTTCCGGCCCCGGTGCACGCGCAGATCGCGGGCAGCCCGCATCACGCGCGTTGCGTTTTGATCACAATCAATGCGCGTGTTTTTTTTGACGTGCGAACGTGATGGTGCCAACGCCCAGCAGAATGATGGCCATGCCGGCCAGGTCGTACGGTCCCACCTTTTCATCCAGCAGCAGCACGCCAAACAGCACGGCAACCGGCGGATTGACATAGGCATAGCTGGTCGCAAAAGCGGGGCGTGCATGTTTCAGCACGTACAGGTACGCACTGAACGCCACCAATGAGCCGAATACCACCAGATAGCCTGCTGCCAGCGTGGCGTGCAGCATGGGATGCGCAGGCAGCTTCTCGCCACCGATGAGTCCGGTAGCGAGCAGGGCCACGCTTCCGCACAGCATTTGCGCAGCCGTATTCATCATCCCTTGCGGCATGTCCTGGTGCTTGCTCCATACCGAACCAAACGCCCATGCAATGGACGCCACAAGCAGCGCCGCGGCACCTACGTGCGAGCCGGACAAGGCGCTGCCAAGGTTCAGCACGATCACGCCGAGAAAGCCAATCAGCAACCCGATGGTTTCGTTGCGTACCGGCCAATCCTTGTACAGGCCGGCAAAGATCGCCGCGAACAACGGCATGCTCGCCACCGTCACTGCCGAGATGCCCGAGCTCACGCTCTCCTCGGCGTAACACACCAGGCCATTGCCGAAGCCCAGCAACAGCACACCGGTGATGGCTGCGTTCCTCCATTGGCCTGCGCTTGGCAACGCAGCACCACGCAGGCGCAGATAGCCGAACAGCAGCGAACCGGCGATGGCAAAGCGCAAGCCAGCCAGCAGAAAGGGCGGATAGCTTTCCAGCGCAATGCGTATGCCCAAGTAAGTGGAACCCCAGACGATGTACAGCGCAAACATCGCCAGCGGTACCCAACGGCCGGCACGGCTCTGGTCGCTTGCCAAGGCAAGCGTGTTGTCAGCGGAATCGTTCATGGGTGTCGGTGGGGAAGGACGAACCTAACGATACCCGCATGGCGTGCTTTGCAGTAGCGGCGGCCATGCAAGGTGGCCTTGATGCGGAATCAAGGTGGGTATATCGGTTCGCTCGAACTGCTCAGAGGCGTAGGTTGAAGGAGGCGCAGTCGAATCCAACGAGGCATGCCGGTGTTCGGGATCGTTGGGGTTCGCGTTCGGCCCACCCCATCCTAGGCATGTTCGTGCGCAGCGGCGTGCTGGCGATCTTCCTGCTCCAGCAGCATGCGCTTGCGCTCCACCCCCCAGCGCCAGCCGCCGAGCGAACCATCCTCGCGCACGATGCGGTGGCAGGGCACGATCAAGGCAAGCCGGTTGTTGCCACAGGCCTGCCCGATGGCGCGCGCCGCACCGGGTTTGCCGAGTTCCGCCGCCAGTTCGCCATAACTCTTGGTGATGCCCGCAGGAATGCGCGTAAGCGCTTCCCACACGCGCCACTGGAAGGCAGTGGCGGCAATATCGAGCGGCGGCATGTCCGGTGCTTCGCGATCGCTCCAGCCCAATTGCGCGGCGATGCGGGCGATCACGGCGTCCAGCCATTCCTCGCGGCCGTTGTCGACGCGTTCCCGGCTGGCCTTGGGAAATTCATCCGCCAGCCGCCGCTCCAGTTCTTGGTCGCTGGCACCCAGCGTGACCGAGCAGATGCCTTTGGCCGTCGCCGCGACCAGCAACTGCCCCAATGGCGTGCTCGTAGTGGTGTAACGGATGTGCGCACCCGCGCCGCCGGCGCGATAGCTGGCCGGTGTCATGCCGAGCAGGCGGTTGGTGTGTTCGTAGACGCGGCTGCCGGAGCCGAAGCCGGCGTCATAGACCGCATCGCTCACGGCAGCGCCCTTGCGCAAGGCGGTTTTGAAGTGTCCAAAACGGCGGGCGCGATGGTATTCGGCCGGGCTCATGCCATAGCGACGACGGAACGCGCGTTGCAGATGGCTGGGGCTGAGCTTGGCGGCATGCGCCAACGCCGTAAGCGAGGGTGCTTCCGTCGCGCGCTCGATCAGCGCGCGGACGTGTTCCAGCGGGGCTTCAAGGGGAGCGAGGGAATTGCGCATGGCAGTATCCAAAAAGGAACGTTGCCGTCAGCTTAGGCGCGCTGGCCCATGGCCAGCTATCCGGATATTGCTCAGTGGTGAGTGACCGGGCGCGAGTTGTGAATGACCACATACTCGCCTTCCAGCACTTCCGGCTGGCGCGCTTTCCGGCCGGCGCCCGGCATCGCGGCACGGCCGCGCTTCCACTGCCGCCATACCAGCCACAGCGCGCCGCCAACGGTCAGCACGCCGGCCACGACCAGGCCGAACACCATCAGCACACCAACCACGATCAAGCCGAGCACCACGGACAAGGCCTGGGCGAGCGGGTGACGACGGCGGTGCAGGAGCGGTAGGACGACGCGCATGTTAAAAATCCGTATGGTAAAATCAAGGACTTACGCGCGTAACGATGAGGCCATAGGGCCTATAAGGCAAGTGCCGATGGAAACGACAAGCCCAGCTCGCCGCCTCTGCCGGCTGCACGACATGCCCGATGGCGAGGCGATGGCGCTGGACGTGCCGTTGGCCGACGGCGAGGAAAGCCTGATCCTGTTGCGGCGTGGCGAACACGTCAGCGCGTGGCTGAACATCTGTCCGCACGCCGGTCGACGCCTGGACTGGTCGCCGGGCAAGTTCCTGTTGTCGAAGGGCATGCTGGTGTGCGCGGCACATGGGGCGTGCTTTGGTGTGGACACCGGCGAATGCGTAAGTGGCCCCTGCAAAGGGGAGAGCCTGCGGGCGGTACCGGTGCGAGTCGAACAGGGCGAGGTCTTGCTGGACCTGGAGTGAAATCCCAGCATCGCCACGCTTAATAAACCTGGGATTTCACCCGACCTACAGGCGCGCATCGACCAGCTCCTTCGGCAACACGCCTTTGATGTCATGCGCCACGCCATTGGGCATGGTTAGCGCGCACCGTCATAAGCACCACCTGCCTTGAATTGCTGGTGCGCCACGGCGAGTACCACGGCCGCATAGATGCCTGTTTCATCCACCTCCGGCAGCAAGCGCACGCCGTAATGCCTGTGCGCTTCCGCCGCATCCGCCCATGGATCATGCGCGTCGACGGGCGGGCCGAAGCTTTCCAGTTCGCGCACCAGATCGACCACGCGGGTGTTGCGCAGGTCCGCGCAGTTCTGCTTGAACGTCAGTCCCAGCACCAGAACGCGGATTCGCGGATCGCGTGGCCTTGCCCACCATCAATTCGATCACTTCCGCCACTACGTGCTGATCAAGGCGATATTGGCATCGCGCTGCGTGTTCTCGATCACCTTGGCCGCTTCCGTGTCGTAGCCGAACGTATCCAATAGCCGTCCAAATGCCACCGCGAGCGGCAGGCCGCCATAACCGAGCCCGATCACGGCAAGGCGAAGGTTGCTTGGATGTATCACCACGAGTGTTCAGGCGGTCCACGTCGAAACATCGCGCCAGAATACCGGCAGATCTACCGGTAGATAAGATTGATCGCCACCAGCGTGATCACCAGCACGATAAACGTCAGCGGCACGCCGGCGCGCAGGAAATCCCTGGCGCTGTAGTCGCCGGGGCCGGTGACCATCATCAGCGCCGGATGGCCGGAGCTGAGCAGGAACGTGTTCGATGAGGACACCGCGACAATCAGCGCGTACGCCGAAGGATTGCCGCCCGTCGCCACCGCAACGCTGATCGCCACCGGCACCATCATCACCGTGGCGCCAACGTTCGACATCACCTGCGAGAACAGCAAGGTCAGCAGTGCCAGGGACAGCTGCAGAATCCAGGGCGAAGCATGGCCAAGATGCAGCAGCACTTCCTGCGCCACCCACGCGGCGGTGCCGGTGGAATCCATCGACCAGCCCAAGGGAATCAGGCAAGCGGTGACGAAGATGGTCTTCCAGTTCACCGCCTTGTAGGCCTCGTCCATGTTCAACACGCCGGAGAGCAGCATGCCGATGGCGCCAGTCATCATCGCGATGGACAGGTCGAGATTGGTGAACAGCGCCAGGCCCTTTGCCAGCAGAAAGAAACCGACGGCCTGCCAGATCTTGTTGGGCCGTTGTTCTTCGCGCGGGATGTCGGTGACGACGACGAGATCCTTGTCTTCGGAGACCTCCTGCAGCGCTTTCCAGCTTGAATGCAGCACCAGCGTATCGCCGGTGCGCAGGCTTACCGCACGCAGATCGTCGCGGTAGACCTGGTCGCCGCGCGTCACCGCCAGCACGGAGATGCCGTAGCGCTTGCGCAGGCGCAGTTCGCCCACCGATTGCTTGAGGAAGCGCGAGCTGGGTGGAATCACCGCCTCGGAAATGCCGGCGCGGGTGGGATTGAACAGCTCGCCCAACTGGCGCATGCGCGGCGATAGGCGGCACAGCTGGTTGTTGGCGAAGCGGTTCAATTCATCGCGCGGCCCCAGCACGCCCAGCACGGAACCCACCCAGATCACCTGGTCGGCCGGCGGCGCCATGCGCGCGTCATTGCCGCTCTTGATCGCCAGGATCAGCGGTGCGCCGTGCAGCTGTTCCACCTCGCCGATGCTCATGCCGACCAGCGGGCTTTCGGCCGTCACCGTCAGCTCCGCGGTTTCGCCGACGATGCCATAGGTTTCGGCAAAGTAGCTTTCGGTACGGCCAGGCGTCACTTTCTGCCGCTCGTCTTCCCGATTCGGCAGCAACTTGTTGGTGTAGATATAGAAGAACAGCACACCCGCCACAGCCAGCGCCAAACCCACGGGCGTCACGCTGAAAAGCCCGAATTTCGGCACCGTCTGCGCGCCCGGCGGCAGGTTGGCGTTGGCGCTGGCGATCAGGTCGTTGAGCACGATCAGCGGTGAGTTCGCGATCAGCGTGGTGTTGGTGGCGGTGAG
>NZ_DAIOEU010000061.1:0-26925 GCF_036746095.1 Dyella sp. | reverse complement strand
GACCCCGACCTTGGCAAGGTCGTGCTCTACCAACTGAGCTATTCCCGCATCGGAGCCGCGCATTTTAGCGACTGCAACGAAACCGTCAAGCTTTTCTATCCTGCTCCGCCGCCGTCGGAATGGCGGACGCATCGTCGTGCAGGGCCGGCCAGGCGGCACGCAGATAATGCATGCCCGACCAGATGGTGAGCACGCCGGCCACTACCAGCAAGCCCTCGCCGATGTGGTACAGGCGCAGGGCTTCGGCTTCTTTTTCGTGCTGCAGAATCAGCACGACCAGGGCGACCATTTGCATCACGGTTTTCAGCTTGCCGATAAAGGCCACGCGCACGGTGGCGCGCATGCCGATTTCCGCCATCCATTCCCTTAGCGCGGAAATGCTTATCTCGCGCCCCACGATGATGGCCGAGGTAATGGCCATCACGATGCCTGACCAGTCGCCGCGGTGCGAGGCCACCAGCATGAACAATGTGACCGCCACCATCAGCTTGTCCGCGACGGGGTCCAGAAAGGCCCCGAACTTGGAGGTCATGTTCAGGCGGCGGGCAAGATAACCGTCCAGCCAGTCCGTGATACCGGCCAAAGCAAACACGATGGCGGCGGTAATGTTGTGGCCGTGAAACGGAAGATAGAACACCAGCACCATCACCGGCAGCAGCGCTACACGGAACAGCGTCAGCCAGGTCGGTAGATTGATGCGCATGGGCTCCTTCCAATAAGGGGGCAGTGTCTCACGAACACATGTGATCAGGCATGGAGTGCGTCGTAGATGCGCTCCGCCAGGCTGCGGTCGATGCCCTTCACTTGCATCAATTCCTCGACGCCGGCTGCTTCCACCCCCGCCAAACCGCCGAAGGCCTTCAGCAATGCGGTGCGGCGGCGGGCACCGACACCTTGCACGTCTTCCAGCACGCTACGCTCGCGTGCCTTCTCCCGACGCTTGCGATGCCCACTGATGGCGAAGCGGTGGGACTCATCGCGCACCGCAGCTACCAAGTGCAGCGCAGGCGATGTCGGGCCGGGGTGGATCTCCCGATGGGAGCCGGCCAGAACCAACGTTTCCTCGCCGGCGCGCCGGCCCGGCCCCTTGGCCACGCCCACTATTTCGATGCCGGCGATGCCGAGCTCCCGCAGAACATCGAGCGCTTGCGCCACCTGGCCGGTGCCGCCGTCGATCAACAGCACATCTGGCCGAACGCCCTCGCCTTCCGCTACTTTGCGGAACCGGCGAGTTAGCGCCTGGTGCATGGCGGCATAGTCGTCACCCGGCGTGATGCCGGTGATATTGAAACGGCGATAGTGCGACTTCTCCGGCCCCTCCGGACCGAATACCACACATGAGGCGACCGTCGCTTCGCCGCGCGTATGGCTGATATCGAAGCACTCGATGCGCTTGGGCGGTTCATCCAGGCCCAGCACGTTTTGCAGATCATCGAAGCGCGCGCCAAGCGTCTGGCGACTGGCAATGCGCGAGGTAAGAGACGCCTGTGCATTGCGCTCGGCCATCTGCAGGAATTGCGCGCGATCGCCGCGCACGCGCGTCTTGATCTCCACCACATGGCCGCATTGCTGCGCCAGCATCTCGCTAAGCAGTTGCTCGTCTGCAATCGGTTCGCCAAGGATGATCTCGCGCGGCACCGGGCGATCCAAGTAGTACTGCGCGACGAACTGCGCCAGCACGTCGGCTGGCTCGGCATCGAGCGGCAGGCGCGGGTAGAAATCGCGCGTGCCCAGGCTGATGCCATTGCGGAAGAACAGCACGCTGACGCAGGCAATGCCGGCCTCGATGCGGCAGGCGATCACGTCCATGTCGGCCGTGGCGCCTTGCACGTGGTTCTGCGCGTGCAGTTTGCGCAGGGTGGCAATCTGATCGCGCAAGGCGGCGGCGCGCTCGAAGTTCAACGCTATGCTGGCCTGCTCCATCGAGGCGGCCAGTTCATCGATCACCGCACTGCCGCGGCCTTCGAGGAACATCTCCGCATGGCGTACGTCGCTGCGGTAGTCCTCGGTATTGATCAAGCCCACGCAAGGGCCGGTGCAGCGGCCGATCTGGTATTGCAGGCAGGGTCGCGAACGATTGCGGAAATAGCTGTCCTCGCACTGGCGCACCTTGAACAGCTTTTGCATCAGGTTGAGGCTTTCACGCACGGCGAAGGCGCTGGGGAACGGGCCGAAGTAGCGCCCCGGCTGGTTGCGCGCGCCACGATGGAATGCGAGGCGCGGGTAATCCTCGCCGCCGGAAAGATAGATATATGGATAGCTTTTGTCGTCGCGCAGCAGGATGTTGTAACGCGGCTTCAACGCCTTGATCAGCTGGGATTCCAGCAGCAGGGCCTCCGCTTCCGTGCGGGTGACGGTGATTTCGCAACGGGCGATCTGCGCCACCATCGCCGCGATGCGCGGCTCCATGCGCGGCTTCAGGAAATAGCTGCCGACACGCTTCTTGAGGCTGCTGGCCTTGCCGACATACAGCAGTTCGCCTTCCTCGTCGAAGTAACGATAGACGCCGGGAGAGGTGGTGAGTGTGCTGACGAAGGCCTTGCCGTCGAAGGCCTGGGAGGGTGCGGGCTGCATGGGGAGGATTTTAGCCCGTTTGCTGCATTTTCAAGCCGTGGGACCTTGGCCTAGCCTTCGCCAAGGCGCTGGATCAGGCCCCGAACACCCCGCTCCGCCAACGCTACCGATTGCGTGAAGGCAGTAAGTTCCTCGTTATAAGGATCGGGAAAATCCCGTGGTGGTGCGGCGCCCGCCCAATCCAGAAACAAAGCTAGCCGCGTGCCCCTTTTCCCACCGAATATGCGCCGCATGTCCCGCAGGTTATGGCTGTCCATGGCCAGCACAAGGTGATAATGCTCGATATCGTCGGCGCGCAGCTGGCGCGCGCGATGCAGTTCGAGTTCGTAACCCGCTTTCGCCGCTGCGGCGCGCATGCGCGGATCGGCCTGTTCACCCACATGCCAGGCGCCAGTGCCGCAGGACGCCACATCGATGTCGAGACCTGTTTCGGCGAGGTGCTTGCGGGCCACGGCTTCGGCGAGGGGTGAACGGCAGATGTTGCCGAGGCATACAAACAAAATACTACCCACTGTCACAAGCTGCTTGCCCATGCCTCAGCCCGCTGCAAATCAGCTTCCGTATCGATGCCTGGCGGGAACGGCTCGGGTGTCATGCGGACGGCAATGGCGTAGCCATGTTCCAGCACGCGCAGCTGTTCCAGTGATTCGGCCTGTTCCAGCGGCGTACGTGCCAGGCCGGTGTATTGCTGCAGGAAGCCTGCGCGATAAGCGTAGATGCCGATGTGGCGCAGGAACGGCAGGCCGTCCGGCAAGGTGTTGGGATGGGCCGCGAAGGCATCACGGGCCCATGGCAGCGGTGCGCGGCTGAAATAAAGCGCGTGGCCGCTGGATGAACGCACCAGCTTCACCACGTTGGGATCGAACAGCTCGTGCGCATCGGTAATCGGCGTGGCAAGCGTCGCCATGGGCGCGGTGTCTTCGGCGAGCGCAAGGGCCACTTCGCGAATGCCCGCCGCGGGTGCGAATGGTTCATCGCCTTGCAGGTTGACCACGATAGTGTCGGACGACCAGCCGTAGTGGGCAGCGCATTCGGCCAGGCGATCGCTGCCTGAAGCGTGATCGGCGCGGGTCATGCAGACGTCCACGCCTTGTGTTGCAAGAGCATTGGCGATGCGCTCGTCATCCGTGGCCACCACGACTTGCGCGGCGCCAGCCTGCTGTGCGCGTTGCGCCACGCGCACGACCATTGGCACGCCGGCAATCGCGCGCAGGGGTTTACCCGGCAAGCGGGTAGAGCCGTAGCGGGCGGGGATGGCGACGACGAAGTTAGGCATCTGCGGCTCGTAGGTTTGGGTTAGCCCAGCGCAAATCCGCAATCATTCGCCAATTCCAGAAACCCTGGGAACGAGGTGGCGACATTCGCGCAATCGCCAATCGTGATCGCATCACGCGCCACCAGTCCCGCCACCGCAAAGCTCATCGCAATGCGATGGTCGCCATGGCTGTCGACGGCACCGCCACCGATGGTGCCACCATCGATGATTGCGCCATCCGGCGTTTCCTCGATGCGCACACCCAGCGCACGCAAACCAGCGGCCATGGTGGCGATGCGATCCGACTCTTTTACGCGAAGCTCCGCCGCGCCGCGCACTACGGTACGTCCTTGCGCGACGGCGGCGGCGACGAACAACGCGGGGAATTCATCGATCATGTCCGGCACCAGCGCCTCCGGCAGTTCGATGCCGTGCAAGGGCGCATGGCGCACAACCAGATCGCCGACCGCTTCGCCACCACTTTCCCCCTGGTTTTCGATGCGGATATCCGCACCCATCAGGCGCAAAGCTTCGAGCAAGCCGGTGCGACGCGGATTCAGCCCCACCGCGGGCAAGCGCAACACGGAGCCCGGCAAAATGCTGGCTGCCACGAGGAAAAATGCCGCGGAGGAAAAGTCGGCCGGCACCACCACATCCGTGGCCTGCAAGCGATGGCCGCCTTCAAGCCTGGCATGGCCGGGCGAGAACTCGATCGGCCAGCCGAAGGCCTGCAGCATGCGTTCGGTGTAATCGCGCGTGGGATGCGGCTCGACCACTTCCGTGCCGCCTTCGGCATACAAGCCCGCCAATAGCAGCGCGGACTTCACCTGTGCGCTGGCCACCGGCAGCTCGTAGCGGATGCCATGCAGCTTGCGACCGCCGCGCACGTGCAACGGTGGCAAACCATCCGGTGTATCGATCTGTGCGCCCATCTTTGCCAGCGGCTCGGTGACACGACGCATGGGACGCTTGGAAAGCGATTCATCACCGATCAACGTGCTGTCGAACGCCTGCCCTGCCAGCAAACCGGCCAGCAGGCGCATGCCGGTGCCGGCGTTTCCGCAGTCGAGCGGCTTGCTCGATGCACGCAAACCATGCAAGCCAACGCCATGCACGATGCGCTCGCCGGACGATGGCGCTTCGACCCGTACACCTAGTTGCGCCAATACGGCAGCCGTTGCGCGTGTGTCTTCGCCTTCCAGGAAACCACGGATATGCGAGGTGCCTTCAGCAATGGCCGACAGCATCATCGAGCGATGCGAGACCGATTTATCACCCGGCACGACCACGTCGCCATGCAATGCCTTTGCCGGCCGACTCACCCAATCCAGGCGTTGCGTACCGCTCATGGCAATGCCACCGGGTAGGCGCCGAGGACACGTACCTGCGCTGCGTGTGGGCCCATGTCTTTCAGGGCTGCCTGCAATGGCGCATCGTCGATATGGCCGGAAACGTCGATAAAGAAGGCGTATTGCCATTTCCCGGTGTGCGCCGGGCGCGATTCGATGCGGTTCAAGCTGACCCCATGTTTGGCGAACGGACTCAGGATCTCGTAGAGCGCGCCCGGCTTGTCGTTGACGGTAATCAAAAGCGAAGTGCGGTCGTTGCCCGACGAGGGGAACAGCGAACGGCCGATCACCAGGAAGCGAGTGGTGTTGTCGGCGCGGTCCTCGATCGCCTGGGCCACGATTTTCAAACCGTAGACTTTTGCGGCAATGGCACCGGCGATGGCAGCGGCATCATCGGCGTGACGTGCCAGGCGTGCGCCTTCGGCGTTGCTTTGCACGGCAATGGATTCCGCATTCGGCAGATTGACGCGCAACCAGGTCTTGCATTGCTGCAGGGACTGCGCATGGCCGTAGACCTGTTTGATGCCTTCCAGCGAATCGCGCTGCGACAGCAGGCATTGATGCACGCGCAACTCCACTTCGCCGCAGATGCGCGCTTCGGAAGTGAGAAACATGTCCAGCGTCACCTGGATCATGCCCTGCCCAGAATTTTCTACCGGCACGACACCGAAATCCGCATGGCCGGCGGCGACTTCCTGGAACACTTCCTCAATGCTGCCGAGCGGCAATCCGTACGCGGCATGACCAAAATGCTTGCGCACGGCCTGTTCGCTGAACGTGCCTTCCGGGCCAAGATAGCCGACCTTGAGCGGATCCTCCTGCGCCAGGCAGGAGGACATGATTTCGCGGAACAGCCGCACCATCTCGGCATCAGACAGCGGGCCGTGGTTGCGATCCACCACCATGCGCAGCACGTGCGCCTCGCGTTCGGGACGGTAATAGTCGATTGCCGAAAGCCCCTCGCCCTTCACCTTGGCCACTTCCCGGGCCCAGTTGGCACGCTCGGAGATCAGCTCCTGGATCTGCCGGTCGATGCTGTCGATGCGGTCCCGCACCTGCACCAGCGATAGCTTGGGTTCGTTCATGCGATGGATGTCCAGACGTAAATATGGCCGTTCGGGCCTTGCAGTGTATCAGCCGTGCCGGTGCGCGAAGTCGTGCATGAAATCCACCAGCGCTTGGACGGCCTCCAGCGGCACCGCGTTGTACAGCGATGCCCGCATGCCGCCCAGCGCCTTGTGGCCCTTCAGCGCCATCAATCCAGCCGCTTCCGATGCCTGCAGGAAGGCAGCGTCGAGCGCGCTGTCATGCAAGGTAAACGGGACATTCATGCGCGAGCGCACCGCAGGATCGATGGGATTGCGGTAGTAACCGCCGGAACCGTCGATGGTGGCGTAAAGCAGTTCGGATTTCTGGCGATTGCATTCGGCCATCGCGGCGAGACCGCCGTTGTCCTTCAACCATTCAAAGGTCAGCCCAGCCAAGTACCAGCCCCAGGTATTGGGGGTATTGAGCATCGAATCGTTGGCCGCGTGTTCGGCGTAGCGGAAAATCTTCGCCGTCGGGCGCATGGGACGATCGAGCAGATCGCGGCGGATGATGATCAGCACCAGGCCGGACGGGCCGATGTTTTTCTGCGCGCCCGCATAGATCAGTCCATAGCGGCTGACGTCGACAGGACCGGAAAGAATGTCCGACGACATATCGGCCACCAGCGGCACATCGCCTACCTCGGGCACCTGCTTGAACTGCACGCCGTGAATGGTCTCGTTGGTAGCGATGTGCACGTAGGCGGCCGAGGGATCGAGCTGCCACGTCTCGCGTCCCGGCATGCGCAGGAAGTTGTCGGCTTTGCTGGTGGCGGCCACGTTGACGCGCACGTACGGCGCGCCTTCATTGGCGGCTTTCTCGCTCCAGTGGCCGGTTATGACGTAGTCAGCGCTGTCGCCTTCGCGCGCGAGGTTCATGGGAATCTGTGCGAAGTGCTGGGTGGCCCCGCCCTGCTCGAACAGCACCGCGTAGTTGTCGGGGATGCCCATCAACTCGCGCAGATTCGCTTCCACTTGGTGGGCCATGGCAATGAAGCGCTTGCCGCGATGGGATTGCTCCATCACCGAGGCGCCGCTGCCGTTCCAATCCAGCAGCTCGCGCTGTGCACGTTCGAGCACCGGCAACGGCAACGCCGCCGGACCTGCGCTGAAATTCCAAACCCTGCTCACGCACCGGTTCCTATCTTGAGGGATCGCCGCATTATGCCGCGACGCAGCAACCAAACGTCAATGTGCGTGTAACAACAATAGGAGCGCGATTCCTAAGGCCAGCACGGCCGCGGTGGCGATCAGCCACCAGACTTCCCCGCGCGGGCCAGCAATATCCTCCGGCAAGGGTTCGGCAGGTTCCGGCGGCAGCACGATTTCCGGTTCGGGTTCCAGGCCGGGTGCATCGATCAGGAAGCGATGCATGCCGATGCCGATCTGATCGCCGGGCAGCAATACGGTCTGCTGCACGGCGGCGCCGTTTACTCGTGCCGGATAGCGTCCATCGACCGGCTGGCTGCTTTCCATGCGCAACTGGCCATCACGCCAGAAAATCATCAAGGTAGCGGCTTCGCCTTGCGGCAGATCAAGCGGGACACGTCCTTGTGGCCCTAGTTCCAGGTGCTCTGCCAGGGGTAGCACCTGGCCAGAAAGCGGGCCGGCAACAGCGCGCAATGCGACCGTGCAGCGTTCCTGCTCGGGCATGTCGGGTGAGACGCGTGCAACGGGAGCTTCATCCGCGCAAAGCAGCATGCGGCAATCGCCCACGCTCAAGATGTCGCCTGCGCGAAGAATGGCGCGCTCGCGTACCGGACGCGCATTGACGTAAATGCGGGTGGCATCGGGCAAGACGTCGAGCACCCAGCCCCGCTTGTCCAAACTGATGCGCAGGTGATGAGCGGCGGCTTGGCCGGCAGCCAGCACCAAGTCATTGCCTGGATCGCTGCCGATGCGCAACAGCGCCTGATTCCAGCTGAAATCAGCCCTGGTGGAGTTGGGAAACTCGATACGCATAAGAGCCTGCAAAGTGACGGCGGGACTCTAGCAGATGCGTAGAAAATATCGACAGTATTTGCGTTTATGATGCGCAGTTCATCTGTTTGAGCACCATCATGCCCACCATCGATATCCGCCGCCCACACCGCCTGTCAGGCACCGAAGCCCACGCCGTGATCGATCACGTGGCCGCACGCATGCGGGAGAAGTTCCAGGTCACTACGCAATGGCAGAACGATAGCCTGCTCACCTTCCAGCGCTCAGGCATCAGCGGCAAGATCGCGATTGCCGCCGATGAAATCCACGTGAGCGCGGAGCTCGGCATGCTGCTGTCGCCGCTCAAGGGCATGATCGAGCAGGAAATCCGGCGCAAGCTGGACGAGTATTTCAGCTGAGGGCCGGTCCATGTCATCGGGCTGGAGCCATTTTCTTTGATCCGTTCCCGTTACGTGGCATAATGGATGGCTTACGCGGCCATGGTGGCCCGCGCACATCTCCCGGAACGCATGGCCAAAGACGACGTCATTGAAATGGATGGTACGGTCATCGAGACCCTGCCCAATACCATGTTTCGAGTAAAGCTTGAAAACGGCCACGTCGTGATTGCCCATATCTCCGGCCGTATGCGCAAGCATTACATTCGCATCCTCACCGGCGACAAGGTCAAGGTGGAAATGACGCCTTACGACCTTACCAAGGGCCGCATTACCTACCGCATGAAGTAAACGTCACGGTATTCCCATAAAAAAGCCGCGCTTGCAAAGGCGCGGCTTTTTGTTGTGGCAACGAACTCCTCAGGAGACCGTTGCCGGTACTGGTTCGGCGGTTTCGGTGCTTACCGCCAGCTCGCCGTCCTTCACGCTCAGGCTCACCTTGCCACCTTCGGCCAGCTTGCCGAACAGCAGCTCGTCGGCCAGCATACGCTTGATCTTTTCCTGGATCACACGCGCCATCGGGCGGGCGCCCATCTGCGGATCGAAGCCATGCTCGGCCAACCAGCGGCGGGCATCGGCATCCACGTCCAGCGATACGTGCTTCTCGCTGAGCTGCGATTCCAGTTCGATCAGGAACTTGTCGACCACGCGCAGGATGTGCTCGAAATCCAGCGGGTTGAACTGGATGATCGCATCCAGGCGATTGCGGAATTCCGGCGTAAAGGTGCGGCGAATCACTTCCATGGCGTCCATCGTGTGGTTCTGCTTGACGAAACCGATGCTGCGGCGCGAAGCCTGCTGGGCGCCGGCATTGGTGGTCATCACCACGATCACGTTCTTGAAGTTCGCCTCGCGGCCGTTGGTGTCGGTCAGCACGCCGCGGTCCATTACCTGCAACAGGATGTTGAACACATCCGGATGCGCCTTCTCGATCTCGTCCAGCAGCAACACCGCGTGCGGATGCTTGGTGACGGCTTCTGTAAGCAGGCCGCCCTGGTCGAAACCGACGTAGCCCGGAGGCGCGCCAACCAGGCGCGATACAGAGTGCGCTTCCATGTACTCGGACATGTCGAAGCGGATCATCTCGATGCCGAGCTGCATGGCAAGCTGCTTGGTCACTTCCGTCTTGCCCACGCCGGTGGGGCCGGCAAGCAGGAAGCAGCCGATCGGCTTAGTCGGGTCGGCCAGGCCGGAACGCGCCATCTTGATGGACGCTGCCAGCGCTTCGATCGCCGGATCCTGGCCGAACACCACCATCTTGAGGTTGCGTTCCAGGTTCTTCAGTACATCGCGGTCGGACGCCGACACCTGCTTGGCCGGGATGCGCGCCATCTTGGCGACGATGTATTCGACCTCGGGCACGTCCACCTTGCCGGTACGCTGTTCGACCGGCAGCAAGCGCTGGCGTGCGCCGGCTTCATCGATCACGTCGATAGCCTTGTCGGGCAGCAGGCGGTCGGGAATGTGCTTCACAGACAGATCCACCGCGGCCTTGAGCGCCTCGGGCGTGTAGGACACGTTGTGGTGTTCCTCGAAGCGGGTCTTCAGACCCTTGAGGATTTCCAGGCTCTCGGCCACGCTCGGTTCGACCACGTCGATCTTCTGGAAGCGGCGCGCGAGCGCACGGTCCTTTTCGAAGATGCCGCGGAATTCCTGGAATGTGGTAGAGCCAATGCAACGCAACTCGCCCGATGCCAGCATGGGCTTGATCAGGTTGCTGGCGTCCATGGTGCCGCCCGAGGCGGAACCTGCACCGATGATGGTGTGAATCTCATCGATGAAGAGCACCGCGCCCGGCTGTTTCTTCAACTGGCTGATGACGGCTTTCAGGCGCTTCTCGAAATCGCCGCGGTACTTGGTGCCGGCCACCAGCGCACCCAGGTCCAATGCCCAGATGGTGGCGTTTTCCAGTACTTCCGGTACTTCGCCGTCGACGATGCGCTTGGCCAGGCCTTCGGCCAGGGCGGTCTTGCCCACGCCGGCCTCGCCGACATAAAGCGGATTGTTTTTGCGGCGGCGGCACAGCACCTGGATGGTGCGTTCGATTTCGTCCTGGCGGCCGATCAGCGGATCGATCTTGCCTTCCAGCGCCAGCTCGTTGAGGTTGGTGGCGTACTCGCTGAGCGGATTGCCCTTGCCCTCGCCGCCTTCCTCGGCATCGCGTTCGCTGCCGGAAATGCCGCTGGAGGGCTCGTCGCCGATCTTGGCGATGCCGTGCGAGATGTAGTTGACCACGTCCAGGCGCGTGATTTCCTGCTGGTGCAGGAAGTACACCGCGTGCGAGTCCTTTTCGCCGAAGATCGCGACCAGCACGTTGGCGCCGGTGACTTCCTTACGACCGGAAGACTGCACGTGGTACACCGCACGCTGCAGTACGCGCTGGAATCCCAGCGTGGGCTGCGTATCGCGCTCGTCACCGTGCGGCAGCACCGGCACGGTCTCGGCGATGATCTTTTCCAGCTCATGGGTCAGTCGCGGGAGGTCCGCACCGCAGGCGCGCAAGGCGCCCAGCGCTGACTGGTTTTCAGTGAGGGCGAGCAGCAGGTGTTCCACGGTCATGAACTCGTGGCGTTGCTCGCGGGCCTGCTTGTAGCACTGGCCGATGGTGACTTCGAGATCCTTGCTGAACATCCGGACCTACTCCACTGCTAATGTTGGGGCGGCTTCACCGCGATGGATGCAAGATGGGGGCCAAAAGGGCCTGATCAATATCTCCTCACACCAACCGCCTTGACAAAAATTTGAACGGTTCCTCAAACCTTTTCCATCGTGCATAACAGAGGATGCTGGTTGGCACGTGAATACTCGTTCACCTGAGTGACCTTGGTTTCTGCCACCTCGCGCGTGAACACCCCGCACACGCCCTTGCCGCGAGTGTGTACGTGCAACATGATCTGGACAGCTTTCTCCTGGTCCATACCAAAGAACATCCGCAGTACTTCAACCACGAAGTCCATCGGCGTGAAGTCATCATTCAGCAGCAAAACCTGAAACAAGGGCGGACGCGCCACCTCTGGTTTCGATACTTCGACGGTGAGGCCATGGCCACTGCCGTGCTCGTGTTCGGATTCGTTCGCCATGTTTTAAAAGGGGATTCGGACCTGTTCGTGGGCAGTATACGCCTCGGGGTGATTTTGCTACCCGGCGGGTGCGCTTGAGGTAATGGCACAATAACGCTATTTCCAGTGCCTCCTTTCCTCTTTTTTTGACTCCCCGATGACAATATCCGGCAACTCCAGCCATGACGTATGGCGTCCGCATGTGACCGTCGCCTGCATCGTCGCCGACGGCAACCGCTATCTCATGGTGGAAGAAGAGGTCAACGGCTGCACCGCCTATAACCAGCCGGCCGGGCATCTGGACGACCTGGAGAGCCTGCAGCAGGCAGCCGTGCGCGAAACGCGTGAAGAAACCGGCTGGACCGTGGCCTTGACGCATTTGGTGGGCGTGCACCAGTGGCGCAGCAAGGAGCACGGCGACGTGATCGTGCGCTTCACCTTTGCCGCCAGACCATTAACGCATGATCCCCAGCAACCGCTCGACGCGGGTGTCCGCCGTGCGCTTTGGCTGACGCGTGCAGAAATTGCCGCCCTGGGCGAGCGCCTGCGCAGCCCCATGGTGTTGATGAGCATTGACGATTGGCTGGCCGGGCAGCGGCTGCCGTTGTCGATTGTGGCCAGCCTGATGCCGGACGGCGCAGCGCCATGAAAGTCATGCTGGGCATTTCCGGCGGCGTGGATTCCTCCGTGGCTGCATTGCTGCTGCAACAGGCCGGCTATGCGGTGGAAGGCCTGTTCATGCAGAACTGGGAAGAAGACGACCGCAACGGCCCCTGCGCCGCCGATGCGGACCGCAAGGACGCCGTGGCTGTCTGCGGCCGGCTGGGCATCCCCTTCCATGCGCGTAATTTCGCCGCCGAGTACTGGGATGGCGTGTTCGAGCACTTCCTGGCCGAATACCGCGCCGGTCGCACGCCCAATCCCGACGTGCTCTGCAACCGCGAAATCAAGTTCAAGACCTTCCTGGACGAAGCGCGCGCCCTGGGCGCGGAAAAGATCGCAACCGGCCATTACGCGCGCGTGGATTGCCTGGCCGGCCGCTATCGTCTGCTGCGCGCGGTCGATGCCGGCAAGGACCAGACCTACTTTCTGCACGCCCTCGGGCAGGATCAATTGGCCGCCACCCTGTTCCCGGTGGGCGAGATTGAAAAATCGCAGGTGCGTGAGATGGCGCGCGTCGCCGCACTGCCGACGCACGCGAAGAAGGACTCTACCGGTATCTGCTTTATCGGAGAGCGCGATTTCCGTCAGTTTCTGACGCAATACATCCCTGCCCGCCCCGGCGAGATGCGCAGTCCGGAAGGTGGCTTGATCGGCGAACATCAGGGCGTGATGTATTACACCCTCGGCCAGCGCAACGGACTCGGCATCGGCGGGCGTCAAAATGCCGGCGGCGAACCCTGGTACGTGGTAGGCAAGGACGTAGCCCGGAATGTGCTTTACGTAGCGCAGGGCGGCGAGAACGAGTGGCTTCAGTCCCGCCGGCTCACCGCCGAAACAGCCAACTGGGTGGCCGGCGCACCGCCAGCCCAGGAATTCCGCTGCACCGCCAAGACCCGTTACCGACAGCACGATCAGGTTTGCATGGTGTCAGTACACAATGACCGGCTGGAGGTGCGGTTCGACGAACCGCAGCGCGCCGTGACGCCCGGCCAGTCGGTCGTGTTCTACGCCGGCGACGAATGCCTGGGCGGCGCGGTGATCGCCGCCACTGACGCTGCCTACGGCGGCCTGATTCAAGAAACTGCAGAGGGAATAGCGCAGCGTGTTTGACGTTTTTGCCATCAATGAGGAACGTGTGCTGGCCCTGGCCGGACTGTTCCAGGCCTCCGCCCTGGCGCATCAGCTGGCCAACGAAGGCCGTTGCGACGACCTGGCCCTCGATGCCAGCCTGGCCAGCGTGTTCCGCATCGATGCTCCATCGGTGGTCGGCGTGTACGGCAACGTCTCGGGCATACGCCTGGGGCTGCGCACGCTGATCGCCCAGTTGGACGAAAACGGCCGCGATATGGCCATCACGCGCATGGTTGTCACCCTCATGCGCCTGGAGCGCAGCCTTGCTCACCGCAAGGACCTGCTTGAGCACCTGCAACAGGGCATTGTCTCCACCAAGCGGCAGGTGGATCACTTCGGTTTGAATTCACCGCAGGTATTCAGCCGCCTGGCCGAGTTGTACGCCAGCACGTTATCCACGCTCAGGCCGCGCGTGATGGTGACCGGCAATCCGCAATGGTTGCAGCAGCCTGTGCTGGTGGAGCGGGTGCGTGCGAGCTTGCTGGCAGCGGTGCGTTCCGCCGTGCTGTGGCGGCAGATTGGCGGGCGGCAGTGGCAGATGTTGTTGCATCGGCGGCAATGCACGATGTTGGCGCGCGGCCTCCTCACCGGCACGACCTTGTAGGCTGAGATAAAAACCCGGCTATCGTCGGGACGGTAACGAATTTCCACGGTTTATCCGGCGTCGATCAAACGCAAGCCTGGACGCTGCTTCGCCAGCTTACGCAGCAGTTCTGCAAAGGCTCGCAAATCGCTGTGCCACGGCGAGGCTTCGCGCCAATACAGCGCAATCTCCCTTCCAGGCGCCTCGCCTTTGATCTTCGCCAGCGCGATATCCGGCATCGACGCCAGCCGATCGTGCGCCAGCGCAGGCACCAATGCATGCCCGCCGCGCAGCGTCACCAGCGCCGCCAGGCTTTCCAGGCTCACATCCTGCACATAACCCTCGCCATCGGCATGGCTTTCCGCCATCAGGATCGCCTGGCTGGCATCCAGTTGCTCCATGGAAACGGTGCGTTTGCCGGCCAAGGGATGATCGGCGCGCAACAGTACTTCCCAAGGTTCAAAGAACAGCGGACACATCACGATGCCGCTCAACGACGATGCGGGTGGCGCCAGCACTGCATCGAGTTCGCCTTCGTGTAGGCGGCGCAGCAAGCCGCGCGGCTTGCCTTCCGACAAACTCAGTCGTGCGCCGGGAAAATGCTGCGGAAACGGTTCGATCAGATGCGGCAGCAGATACGGCCCGAGCGTGGCCAGGACGCCCAGGCGCAGTTCGCCGCCAAAGGCGGTTTCGCCGGCACGCGCGGCCTGCTGCAAATGCTCGGCCGCAAGCAGCACCGCATCAATCTGCTCCAGCAGGCGTTGTCCACCTGCCGTCGGCACCACGCGTCGTCCACCGCGCTCGAACAACGGCGCACCAAGCGCCTGCTCCACTTTCTGCACCTGGTGCGAGAGGCCGGACGCACTGATATGCATCGCGCGCGCGGCGCTATTGAAGCTGCCATGGCGGCGCACCGCCTGCACCAGGATCAGGTCCCGCAATGACACGGCAGATAAGTGGCTGGAAATCATCCCTTCGCCTCGAATGCGTTTCAGCCAAGCATAAACGACGAAGCCCGGCACTTGGCTGGGCTTCTTGTCATGCTCCAAGCATGCTTATGCGTCGACGGTATCGGCCACTTCCTTGAAATCGGCGATCTGATCGAAGTTCATGTAGCGATAGATCTTCTCGCCATTGGCATTGATCACGCCGATATCGGCCAGGTACTCCTCGCGCGTCGGGATGCGGCCCAAACGCGAGCAGATCGCGGCAAGCTCCGCCGAACCCAGGTACACGTTGGTGTTCTTGCCCAGACGGTTCGGGAAATTGCGCGTGGAAGTGGAGAACACCGTGGCACCTTCGCGTGCCTGCGCCTGATTGCCCATGCACAGCGAGCAGCCGGGCATTTCCATGCGCGCGCCAGCCGTGCCGAGCACGCCGTAGTGGCCTTCCTCGGTAAGCTGCTTCTGATCCATCTTGGTCGGCGGAGCCACCCACAGGCGCGTGGGGATATCGCGCTTGCCTTCCAGCAGCTTCGATGCAGCACGGAAGTGGCCGATGTTGGTCATGCACGAACCGATGAACACCTCGTCGATCTTCGCACCAGCCACGTCGGACAGCGTCTTGACGTCGTCCGGATCGTTCGGGCACGCCACGATCGGCTCGTGGATATCGTTGAGGTCGATCTCGATCACGGCCGCGTATTCGGCATCCTTGTCGGCATCGAGCAACTGCGGATCGGCCAGCCATGCCTCCATCGCCTTGATGCGGCGCTGCAGGCTGCGGGCATCCTGGTAGCCCTGCGCGATCATGTACTTGAGCAACGTGATGTTGCTGTTCAAGTATTCGATGATCGGCTCCTTGTTGAGCTTCACCGTGCAACCGGCAGCGGAACGTTCTGCGGATGCATCGGACAGCTCGAACGCCTGCTCCACCTTCAGATTCGGCAGGCCTTCGATTTCCAGAATGCGGCCGGAGAAGATGTTCTTCTTGCCCTGCTTGGCGACGGTGAGCAGGCCCTGCTTGATGCCGTAGAGCGGAATCGCATTGACCAGGTCGCGCAGCGTCACGCCCGGCTGCAGCTCGCCCTTGAAGCGCACCAGCACGGATTCGGGCATGTCCAGCGGCATCACGCCGGTTGCCGCGGCGAATGCAACCAGGCCGGAACCGGCCGGGAACGAAATGCCGATCGGGAAACGCGTGTGGCTGTCGCCGCCGGTGCCGACCGTGTCGGGCAGTAGCATGCGGTTGAGCCAGGAGTGGATCACGCCGTCGCCCGGCCGCAGGCTGATGCCGCCACGAGTGGAAATGAAGGCCGGCAGATCATGGTGCGTCTTGACGTCGACCGGCTTGGGATAAGCCGCGGTGTGGCAGAAAGACTGCATCACCAAATCAGCCGAGAAACCGAGGCAGGCCAGATCCTTCAGTTCGTCGCGCGTCATCGGACCGGTGGTGTCCTGCGAACCCACCGAAGTCATCTTCGGCTCGCAATAGGTGCCCGGGCGCACACCCGTGCCTTCCGGCAGGCCGCAGGCGCGGCCGACCATTTTCTGCGCCAGCGTGTAGCCCTTGCCGGTATCGGCCGGATTCTGCGGCAGGCGGAACTGGTTCGACGGCGGCAAGCCCAGCGCGTCGCGCGCCTTGGCAGTCAGGCCACGGCCGATGATCAGCGGAATGCGGCCACCGGCGCGTACTTCGTCGAACAGCACGTCGGACTTCACCTGGAACTCGGCGATCACCTGGCCGTTCTTCAGCGCCTTGCCGTCATACGGGCGCAGCTCGACCACGTCGCCCATCTCCATGCCGGAAACGTCCAGCTCGATCGGCAGCGCGCCGGCGTCTTCCATCGTGTTGTAGAAGATCGGGGCAATCTTGCTGCCCAGGCACACGCCGCCGAAGCGCTTGTTCGGAATGAAGGGGATATCCTCGCCCGTCCACCACAACACGGAGTTGGTAGCGGACTTGCGGCTGGAACCGGTACCGACCACGTCGCCCACATAGGCAACCAGGTGGCCCTTCTGCTTGAGATCTTGAATGAGCTGGATCGGGCCGCGCTTGCCGTCTTCTTCCGGCTGGAACGGTGCGCCATCGCGCTTGTTCTTCAGCATGGCCAGGCCGTGCAGCGGAATATCCGGGCGCGTGGTGGCATCCGGCGCGGGCGACAGGTCGTCGGTGTTGGTCTCGCCCGGCACCTTGAACACGGTGATAGTGAGGCTTTCCGGCACGGCCGGACGGCTGGTGAACCACTCTGCATCGGCCCAGCTTTGCAGCACGCCCTTCGCGTTCGCATTGCCCTTGTCGGCCTTCTCCTTGACGTCGTGGAAGGCATCGAACATCAGCAGCGTCTTCTTCAGCGCATTGGCGGCGATGCCGCCGACTTGCGCGTCATCCAGCAACTCGATCAGCGGATGGATGTTGTAGCCGCCGAGCATGGTGCCCAGCAGTTCCGTTGCCTTCTCGCGCGTGATCAGCGGGGACTTCTCGGTGCCGAACGCCACGGCGGCAAGGTAGGAAGCCTTGACCTTGGCCGCATCGTCCACGCCCGCCGGCACGCGGTTGGCGATCAGGTCGACCAGGAAGGACGCTTCGCCCGCGGGCGGGTTCTTCAGCAGTTCGATCAGGTCGGCGGTCTGCTGGGCCGACAGCGGCAGCGGGGGAATGCCCAGCGCGGCGCGCTCGGCAACATGTTGGCGATAGGCGTTGAGCATGCGATCGGGTCCTTCGGGGGATGGCGTTTGCCGTGAGCAGCCCTCATCCGGAAAGGGAGCTGCGAAGCCGCATATTTTGCCAGCCGCCCCCAAACCGCAGCAACGACAAGCTGTTTCCGCCTGCGTTCGAAATCGTGCAATGCGTCCGCAACTTGCATGGCCGGGAAATCGGCTCAAACTTCGTCGCCATCCCCAACCCGGAACGCGACCCTTCTTGCAATTCCCCTAACGCCCGCTGCTTTAGCATTCCCGCTTTACGCCGCGTACGTCTTCAAGTCTTCAAGCAACAGGAGCTCTCCCCATGCTGGACTCATTCGCCACCCGCGATACCCTCAAGGTCAACGGCAGCACCTATCAGATCGCCAGTCTCGCCAAGCTCGGCCAGCGCTTCGACCTGAAGCACCTGCCCTATTCGATGAAGATCCTGCTGGAAAACCTGTTGCGCCATGAGGACGGCCTCAACGTCACCAAGAAGGAAATCGAGGCGGTCGCCAAGTGGGATCCCAAGGCGGAGCCGGATACGGAAATCGCCTTCATGCCCGCGCGCGTCGTGCTGCAGGACTTCACCGGCGTACCCTGCGTGGTCGACCTGGCTGCGATGCGCGATGCGGTGGTGAAGCTGGGCGGCGATGCGAACCAGATCAATCCGCTCGCCCCGGCCGAACTGGTGATCGACCACTCGGTGCAGGTCGACGTGTTCGGTTCGCCTTCCGCGGTGGAAAAGAATGTCGAGATCGAATTCGAGCGCAACCACGAGCGCTACGCGTTCCTGCGCTGGGGACAGAAGGCCTTCAACAATTTCAAAGTGGTGCCGCCGCGTACCGGCATCGTGCATCAGGTGAACCTGGAGCATCTGGCACGCGTGGTGTTCACCGGCAAGAAGGACGGCGCGGACTGGGCATATCCCGATACCGTGTTCGGCACCGACTCGCACACCACCATGGTCAACGGCCTGGGCGTACTGGGCTGGGGCGTGGGTGGCATCGAAGCGGAAGCGGCGATGCTGGGGCAACCGTCATCCATGCTGATTCCGCAAGTGGTCGGCTTCAAGCTTTCCGGCAAGCTATCCGAAGGCGTGACCGCCACCGACCTGGTGCTCACCGTCACGCAGATGCTGCGCAAACTCGGTGTCGTGGGCAAGTTCGTGGAATTCTTCGGCGACGGCCTGAAGCATCTGCCGCTGGCCGATCGCGCCACCATCGGCAACATGGCGCCGGAATACGGCGCGACGTGCGGCATCTTCCCGGTCGATCAGGAAGCGCTCAACTACTTGCATCTATCGGGTCGTAGCGATGACCAGATCGCCTTGGTCAAGGCCTATGCACAAGCGCAAGGCCTGTGGCATGACGAAAACACGCCGCACGCGCAGTTCTCGGCCACGCTGGAACTCAATCTTGCCGATGTAAAACCGTCACTGGCCGGTCCCAAGCGTCCGCAGGATCGCGTGCTGCTCGAAGACGTCAAGAAGAGCTATCACGACAGCCTCGCCGCACTCACTGTCAATCGCAAGAACGGAAGCGAAGCACGTGCCGAAGCGCGTCTTGCCGGCGAAGGTGGCGGTACTGCGGTGGGCCATGACGCCAGTGCATTGGCGCAAGGCCCGCACGTCTCGATGAATGGCCAGGACTTTCAGTTGCACGATGGCGCGGTGGTGATTGCCGCCATCACTTCCTGCACCAATACATCCAATCCGGCGGTGATGCTCGGCGCAGGCCTGCTTGCCAAGAAAGCTGCCGAGAAAGGATTGAAGGCCAAGCCATGGGTCAAGACGTCGCTCGCTCCCGGTTCGCTGGTGGTAACTGATTACCTGGAAAAAACCGGCTTGCTGAAAGAGTTGGAGAAAGTCGGCTTCTATCTGGTCGGCTACGGCTGTACTACTTGCATCGGCAATTCCGGTCCGCTGCCGCAGGAAATCAGCAAGGGCATCGGCGAAGGTGATCTTGCCGTGGCTTCGGTATTGTCCGGTAACCGCAACTTCGAAGGCCGCGTGCATCCGGAAGTGAAAATGAACTATCTGGCCTCGCCGCCGCTCGTGGTCGCTTACGCACTGGCCGGCTCGCTGGATGTCAACCTCGCCACCGATCCGCTCGGCAAAGGCAGCGATGGCAAGCCGGTGTACTTGAAGGACATCTGGCCGAGCAACAAGGAAATTTCCGACGTGATCGCCGGCGCCGTAAGCCCGGAGATGTTCAAGAAGAACTATGCCGACGTGTTCAAGGGTGACAGCCGCTGGAACAGCATTCCATCGCCGGAAGGCGCGGTGTACCAGTGGGCCGACTCCACCTATATCAAGAACCCGCCCTACTTCGAAGGCATGACGATGGAGACGGGCAAGCTCGAAGACATCCATGGCGCGCGTGTGCTCGGCCTGTTCGGCGATTCCATCACCACCGACCACATCTCGCCCGCGGGCTCGATCAAGAAAGACAGCCCCGCCGGACGCTTCCTGATTTCCAAAGGGGTGGAGCCGAAAGACTTCAACTCCTATGGTTCGCGCCGCGGAAATGATGATGTGATGGTGCGCGGCACCTTCGCCAACATCCGCATCAGAAACCTGATGCTGGATGGCGTGGAAGGCGGCTATACGTTGCATGTGCCGAGTGGCGAGCAGCTGTCCATCTACGACGCGGCGATGAAGTACAAGGCGGACAAGACCCCGTTGATCGTGATTGCCGGCAAGGAATACGGCACCGGCTCCTCACGCGATTGGGCGGCCAAGGGCACGCTGCTGCTGGGCGTGAAAGCCGTGATCGCGGAAAGCTTCGAGCGCATTCATCGTTCCAACCTGGTTGGCATGGGCGTATTGCCGCTGCAGTTCAAAGACGGCGAAAACGCAAAGTCGCTCGGTTTGACCGGCAAGGAGACCTTCGAGATCACCGGCCTTACCGACGGCGAAGCGAAAGAAGCCAAGGTCGTGGCGAAGAGCGACAAGGGTGAAAAGACCTTTAAGGTGAAGGTGCTGCTGCTGACGCCGAAGGAACGCGAGTTCTTCAAGCATGGCGGCATCCTGCAGTACGTGTTGCGGCAACTGGCCAGCAAGAAAGCCGCCTGATCGTAGGTTTGGTGAGCGAACGCGAACCCCGACATCGCCATGCCCGTCAGGATGGCGATGTCGGGGGTTATGCCCTACTACAACTGCTGCGTCCAAGTCGCGCTATAGCACCGCCAAGCATGACCTTCTTTGCGCCACGCGGTTTCCACCTTGTAGACGCCCAGTTGCGATGGAAACAATTTCCCGCCGCTGGTCAGCGTGATGGTAAAGCTCGCCACGTATCGCTCGCCGCGCGCCTGGACAGCCACCGCCCCCAGCATGGCATGCAATGTCTCACCACGAAACTTCGCGGCGCGAAGCAGGCTGCCGATATCCTGCCGTGTCATCGTGCCGCGATTGCCATCGAAATCAGCCGTCAGCGGCTCGACCGCCGCCGACGCGTCGACCTGCTCGGCCGCCTGAGCTGCCTTGTCGATGGCCTGCCGAATCAGCACTTCATCCGGTGCGCGATGACATCCGATCACCATCGGGATCAGCAGGGCGATAAATGAAAATCGGTACAGGTATTTCATGCTCAGCACCCCGTGGCCTCCCCAAGCAGACCTCGCTGCGACGCGGCTTGCCGCTATACGCCAGCGTATGCTCCAATGCCTCGCCATCATGATGCCTGATGCGCACCACCATCACTGCATCACCCATCACCAATGGCATCAATCAGGGAACTTGGGATCGAACATGAGCAATCAGCGTCCGTGGCTGAGTCACTATCCGGATGGCGTACCCGCAGCGATCGATATCGACAAGTACGCATCGGTAGTCGGCGTGCTGGAAGAGGCTTTTGAACGCTTCCGCGAGCGCGATGCTTTCTCCAGTTTCGGCAAACGCCTGAGCTACGGTGCCATCGATACGCTGAGCCGGCAATTTGCTGCCTACCTCACCGGGGAATTGAAACTCGCCCAGGGCGACCGCGTCGCCATCATGCTGCCTAACGTTCTGCAATATCCGATCGCGTTGTTCGGCGCGCTGCGCGCCGGCATGGTGGTGGTCAATACCAACCCGATGTACACCGCGCGCGAACTCAAGCATCAGCTGGAAGATTCGGGCGCCGTCGCCATCGTGGTGCTGGACAACTTCGCCGCGACCTTGCAGCAGATCGTTGCCGAAACCCAGGTCAAGCACATCGTGACTACCGGCTTGGGCGATCTGCTTGGCCTCAAGGGTTCGGTGATCAACTTCGTGCTCAAGCACGTCAAGAAGATGGTGCCGCCCTACTCCTTGCCGCATGCGGTGCGTTTCAAGGATGCCTTGGCTGCCGGCGCGAATCATGCTGCGCCCAAGCCCACCATCACCCACGACGACATCGCTTTCCTGCAATACACCGGCGGTACTACCGGCGTGGCCAAAGGCGCCATGCTCACCCATGGCAACATGGTGGCGAACATGTTGCAGGCCGGCGCCTGGATCGGCGCGAACCTCAAGGAAGAACGCGAGATCGTCATCACCGCGTTGCCGCTGTATCACATCTTTTCGTTGACTGCTAACGGGCTGGTGTTCATGCGTCTAGGCGGCTTGAACATCCTGATCACCAATCCACGGGACATGCCGGCCTTCGTCAAGGAACTCAAAAACTCGCGCTTCTCGGTGATCACCGGCGTGAACACGCTCTTCAACGGCTTGCTCAACACGCCCGGTTTCGAGAGTGTGGATTTCTCGAACCTGCACCTGAGCCTAGGCGGCGGCATGGCCGTGCAACGCGCGGTGGCCGAGCGCTGGAAGAAAGTGACCGGCTGCACGCTGGCCGAGGCATATGGGCTGACCGAAACCTCGCCGGCGGCCTGCATCAACCCGCTTGATCTGAAGGAATACAACGGCTCGATCGGCTTGCCCATTTCCTCTACTGACGTGGCAATCTGGTCCGAAGACAACCAGCCGTTGCCGATCGGCGAAGTGGGCGAGCTGATGGTGCACGGCCCACAAGTGATGAAGGGCTACTGGAAACGTCCCGACGAAACCGCCAAGGTGCTTGGCCCCGACGGCTGGCTGCACACCGGCGATATAGCCCGCATGGATGAGAACGGCTACGTCTATATCGTCGACCGCAAGAAGGACATGATCCTGGTCTCCGGCTTCAACGTGTATCCGAACGAGATCGAGGATACGGTGATGAAGCATCCTGGGGTGGCTGAAGTCGCCGCCATCGGCGTGCCGGATGAGCATTCCGGCGAAGCGGTCAAGCTGTTCGTGGTACGCAAGGATCCAAACCTCACGGCCGACCAGCTCAAGCAGTTCTGCCGCGAGAACTTCACCGGCTACAAGCGCCCGAAGACTATCGAATTCCGCGATGCGCTGCCCAAAAGCAATGTGGGCAAAATCCTGCGTCGTGAATTGCGCGATGAGAAGAAGCAGCCGGCTGTTGCCGGCGGATAGCCCCTGCGCGGGGATGAAATCCCAGCGCACCATCCCAGCCCGCGCATCCCTATTCGTCGTGCCACATCTCCAGGATGTCGGCATACCCACCAAGCAGATTCCATAACGGCACCTGCTTGTCCTCCGGGATGCGCGTATACGCCAGGCCGATGTGCCGCTCCGATACGCGTGCGACCTTCGCTTCAAGGTGGATGTGCAGGTCGCCACCAAAAATCATGTCGAGCACCCAGCTCTCGCCAGGTTGGCCGTTCCATTCCGGCGGGCGGCGCAACAAGGCACCCGTTGCCGAAATATCGATCAGGTCGGTCGGATGGGACTCATCGCCATGGCTCATCAATACCGTGGTCTTGATGCGCATGCGCGCCGGGCGCAGATGTTCCCGGTCGGAACCGTCCATGGCGTGCCCATCTTTTGTCGTCATCTTTTTCATCTCCCTACAGCTTACGCCGCCGACGCGGCGTACTGAGCCCGACCTTCGCCACTGCGAACCGCCTCCAGGCGGCATTCACGGCTCGTCGGCATCAGCGCCACCTTGCTGATGTCCCCCGGATGTGCGCGTATGATGAAGCAAGCTACATGCCACTGCTACAACTGCGTTTCATCACTGAACAAAGCTGCGACGGCGCTCGTCCGTGACCTGCCCTCGACACTCAAGGTCACATGCTGCCCCAGCTGTGCAGTCAGTTCCCGCCTGCACTTTTTTATAGCGGCATCCGTCAAACACGCTTTGACAAGCCGTTACCGCAGCTGAAAACCCTCGCTGGACATGCCGCATCCGTGCCGTTACTCTGTCAGCCGCGAGTGGGGCCATGCAGGGACGATCGCCGGGAGCCCCGGCTGGAATGACCTCCACCTGATGTACTCAGCCGACCTTTTACGAATCGCGGGCGACGCCAGCGGCGTCACACCGGTTCCTGCTCGGTCGTACCAGTAACGCAAGCAATCCGTTACCGACCGGCATCCGGACACCGCCAGCCTGACACGAACCACTACTGTGGGGTTCATCAGGGCCAGCAACCGCGGGAAACCGCACGCTCGGCTGGGCATCGCGCAGATATTGGCTTTATCGGAATGGCCTCAAGCAGCCACGGGCATTCCAGGCATGAACTCTTGGGTTTCCGTGTGGGAAGAGAGTTTTGAGTCGTCCACAGAACGAATGCCGGCCCCATCGGGCGGGCCAATGACATGCATTGATGAGCACTGAGCCAACCGAGTCTCAGCCTATACAAGCAACGCAAGATGCGTTTGCAGGGGTTCCGCAGCAGCAGGAAATGCCGCTGGCCATCGTGCGTGGCGAACCCATTCTGCAAATGCCGCAGGACCTGTACATCCCTCCGGATGCGCTGGAAGTCATCCTGGAGGCGTTCGAAGGGCCGCTGGATCTCCTGCTGTACCTGATCCGCCGGCAGAACCTGGACATTCTCGATATTCCGATCGCCGAGATCACCCGGCAATACATGGAATACATCGAGATGATGCGCGATGTGATGCGCTTGGAACTGGCCGCGGAATACCTGCTGATGGCAGCGATCCTGGCCGAGATCAAATCGCGTCTGCTACTGCCGCGCCCGCCCATGGAAGAGGGTCTGGAAGAGGATCCGCGCGCCGAACTGGTGCGCCGCCTGCAGGAGTACGAGCGTTTCAAGAGGGCTGCCGAAGATATCGACGCCCTGCCCCGACTGGAGCGGGACACGGTGCTGGCGCAGGCCGATACGGGCGAGCGCAACGTGATCAAGCTGCCGCCGCCGCTGGACCTGAAGGAGATGTTGCTGGCGCTCAAGGACGTGCTGCGCCGGGCCGAGTTGTTCGGGCATCATGCGATCAAACGCGAGGCGCTGAGTGTGCGCCAGCGCATGGGCGAGTTGCTCAGCCGCCTGGAGGGCGATCAGTTCCACCGCTTCGAAACGCTGTTCGACGTGAGCGAAGGACGGCTGGGCGTGGTGGTCACCTTCCTGGCCATGCTGGAGCTGGCCAAGGAGTTCCTGGTCAGCATCGTGCAGGAAGAACCGTTGGCGCCGATCTACGTCAAGGCCAACACCTCTGCGGCTGGCGAAGCAGCCGTTGTCGAGGAGGAAGACGTCGGCGGCGACGACGTCTTCGAGCAACCGGATGCCGCTTCGGGCGGCGAGTAACAGTCCCCACCACAAACATCGCAACTGCTATGGATACCTGATCCTAAGGCTATGCAGATCGAGCAACTCAAACCGATTATCGAAGCCGCCCTGCTGGCCGCCAGCCAACCGCTGACCATCGCGCAGCTGGGCGAGCTGTTCGTCGAGGAAGACGAGGTCGACCGCGCGCAGATCGCGATGGCGCTTGAGCAACTGGCCGAAGATTGCCAAGCCCGCGGCGTGGAGCTGAAGGAAGTCGCTTCCGGCTTCCGCTATCAGATCCGGCAGGACGTGCACCCCTGGGTGTCGCGCATGTGGACGGAAAAACCCAGCCGCTACTCGCGCGCCCTGCTGGAAACCCTGGCGTTGATTGCGTACCGGCAGCCCATTACCCGACCGGAAATCGAACAGATCCGCGGCGTAGTGGTTTCCTCCAACATCGTCAAGACCTTGGAAGAACGCGAATGGGTGCGCGTCGTCGGCCATCGCGACGTACCCGGCAAGCCCGCGCTTTACGGCACCACGCGCGCCTTCCTTGATTATTTCAATCTCAAATCGCTGGACGAATTGCCGCCGCTGTCCGAAATCCGCGATATGGAAGATCCGCAGATGCGGCTGGACAATGAATCTGCGCCACCGATACCCAGAACGGTGCACCTGCCGATCGATCCGGATGCGGAAGAAGCCGAAGGTGAAACGCTCGCCAACGGAGCACAAGCCGAAGCAGAACAGCTCGGCGAACAACACGCCGACGCAGCGCGTACCGAAGAAGTGCACCCCGAAGAAAACCAGTCACACGCAGAACACGTCGAAGCCGAAGAGGCCAACCAGACGCCTATCGACGAAGCACCTTTGGACGAAGCGCCGGCACATCCCGCCCCTTCGCGCCACCAAGAAGAAACAGCACACGCTCCATCCCCTATCGACGAACCCGCTGACCAAGCGAACACCGTCGACGAAAACGAAACCCATCCTTCCACTGCCGATGAGGCAGCGAATCCCGCGGATGCCCCCGAAGGCACCGTCGAGCAAGACACCGAGGAGTACCGCGCATGAATGCGCCGCAAAAATCCGTATTGAGCCTCAAGCGCGCCACGCCGCCTGAAAACACCCCCCAGATCGAAGAGCGCCTGCATAAAGTGCTCGCCAACGCCGGACTCGGCTCACGCCGCATGCTGGAGCAACGCATCCAGGCAGGAGAAGTCGACGTCAACGGCAGCCCGGCCAGCATCGGCGCCAGCGTACGCGCCGGCGATCGCGTGGTGATCGATGGCAAGCAGTTCGTCGTTGCCACCGACAGCCGCGACGATGCCGAAGTGCTGGTCTACCACAAGCCCGAAGGCGTGGTGACCACGCGCGAAGATCCTGAGGGCCGCCCCACCGTCTTCGAACAGTTGCCGCGGCTGAAAGGCGCGCGCTGGGTCGCCGTGGGTCGCCTGGACATCAACACCACCGGCCTGCTGCTGCTCACCACCGATGGCGAGCTCGCCAACGCGTTGATGCATCCGCGCAGCGGCATGGAACGCGAATATCTGTGCCGCGTACACGGTGAAGTGCCGGATGAAATCGTCGAAAAACTCAAAGCCGGCGTTGAACTGGAAGACGGCCCTGCCCGCTTCGACGAAATCGCCGTCATCAGCCGCGGCGGCAGCCATAGCTGGTTCCGCG
>NZ_DAIOEU010000060.1:0-27083 GCF_036746095.1 Dyella sp. | reverse complement strand
GGTTGCCACGTTTCCCTGGATGATCGTCACCGTGTTCGGCGTTACGAAGCGATAGGTAAGGCCTGTGCCCGCCAGCAATTGGCGCAATTGCTGTTCCGGCGTGAGGCCCGCCTGTGCACCGGCGCTGCGGATGCTGTCGGCGATTTCCGAGCCATACACGATCTGCAGCCCTGCTTCGTGCGAGAAATTCTGCAGCGCCTTGGCCAACGGCATCGGCGCAATGGCGGTGGTGTGGGGAGCGGCGGCTTGCGCGAACGCAGCCAGGGGAATGCCTGTGCCCAGCACAAGGGCGATATGAAGCGCTAAACGGTTTCGCATGCGGACTGACCCTGGGAGGATGGCAACGGCGGCGCTACGCATGTCGCGTTTATCGCCGCCCATACCATTGAAGAGTCCCGCCGCGCAAAACCGGGTACCTCCGCTTAGGTGAATTTTTTCTTACAGCCGCTCGGCTTTTGTGTCAGTTTGATGCTTGGCCACCACGCGGATGCGATCAGCATCGTGGATGATGCGCACGTCCGGCAAGGTGGCCAGGTACGCCATGAACGCTTGCGGATTGTCCGCATGGAACACGCCGCTGATGCGTTTGCCGGCAATGCTCTGGTCATCGATTTCCAGCGGCGTGTCGGTATAGGCGTTGAAGCGGCGCGCCACGTTGGCGATGGTCTCGTGGTGGAAGCTGATATCGGTGGGCAGCCAGGCCGTGGCCTGGGCCACCGCCACCGGACGAACGGTGCCGGTGCCCGAAACGTCGAAGGCGATCTGCATGCCGGCCGTAAGGTCCGCGACCGCCAGACCAGGCAACGGCGGCTGGTTGCCTTGCGCGGCAGATGACGGCGCGTCGAGCACGCGCACACGGCCGCTGATGACGGTGAAGGTATCGCCGTTGCTGTCGCGCTTCACATCGAAAATCGTGCCGATGTCCTGCAATACATGCCCGCCCACGTCCACGAACATCGGCCGCGCCGGGTCCTTGCCCACGTCGAACAGCACATGGCCGCTGTGCACGTCGATGCGGCGGACATGGCCGTCGTAGTGCACGTCGATGCTGCTGTCGCGATCCAGCTGGACCAGTGTGCCGTCGGCGAGCGTCAGCGACTGCATGGCCTGCGTCGCGCTGTAGTGCTTGGCGAAAACGGCATCGGCTGGTACCCGGGTGGCACGCCAATGCGCGGCACCCAGCCAGGCCATGGCAATGCTGGCCGCGCTGGCGGCCCCGGCCAGCAGATAGCGGGCCAGGCGGCTGCGCGCCGGCGGCGGTGGGCGCTCTGCGCGCAGCACCTTTTCCATGTGCGGGAACATCACGATCGGGTTGTCGCGCCGGGCCTGCTCGGTCAATTGCTCGGACGTGAGTTTTTGCAGCGCCGCCGCCGCCTTGATATCGCCGTGCAGGCGCACCATCGCGAAATACTCGGCAACATGCTTGGGCGATGCACGCAACCATGCCAGGAACGCCACGCGCTGGCGCTCGCTCAGCGGTTCCTGCTGCTCGATGTACCAGGCCACCGCCTGTTCCGTAATGCGGCGCGCTTGCCGCGCCGCGTCGAAATGCGTCGACTCATTCATACTCGGCCATCCTCTGCCGGCACGCTGCCAGGCCCTTTACGATGTACTTCTTTACCATGTTCGTCGAGATCGACATGCGCTCGGCGATCTCGCGATACGACAGCCCGTCGCGATAGTGCATGACCAGCACCGCCTTGCACTTGGGCGACAGGCGGTCGATCAAGGCACTCAACTGCTGCTGGCGCGACTCCCTGTCCATGTCCGCTTCCAGGTTGGTAGGCGCCACCAGCTGCTCCACCACCTGCTCCAGTTCATCGCTGCCCAGCGGCTGCTGCGCGCGCAGCAGGGCATGCTTCTTCACCAGGTTGGCGGCGACGGTGAACAGATACGCTTCGGGGCTGCGGATATTCGCGGCATCGGCCGGTTCGATGCGTAGCAGGCGCAGGTACACCTCCTGCACCAGGTCCTGCGCATCCCACCGATGCGCCACACGCCGGAGGAAATAGTTGCTTAGCGTCGTGCGCTTTTCAGCGAACAACGCCGACCACGCTGCATGCTTCTCACGCATCGAACCTCCTTCGACCGCGCTAGTCGAAGCAGGCTACGGCAAAACTCAGAAGATTGCAGAGGCTAGGGGCCGATGGTGACGTTTTTGTGAATTGCTCAAGGTATTCCTCCGCGCAGGTTGCCGTGAAAGTGCATGTCCCTCTCCGATCCGTCACCCGGCATTCGCCGGGTGACGGTGCTTGAGGTCACTTTCATCATGGCGGGTGCTCAGGCGCTGCATGATGGTTGGGTTGGGGTGAGGCGCAGCCGGACCCAAACATGGCCTGCAAGCATCCGGAGATGTTGGGGTTCGCGTTCCGCTCACCCCAACCTACGCCACAACACGCGTTTGCCGGGGCGACGAAAAATCTCACGCCCGCAACGCATTGAACGGAATGCAAATCCGCATCACGTCATGCTCATGCGGCTCCACAAAATGCTCCAGCCAATGTGGAAACAACACCAGCAATCCCGCCGACGGCCGCAACTGAATATCCTTGTATGCATTCGCGCCGTTGCCCCTGGCGTAGGAGTTCAACACGCCCGCGCGCGGATCCTTGAACACCAGCGCACCCGACCCTTCCGGCACCTGCAAATAGAACGTGCCGCTCAGCAGGGCCCCTTCATGCATGTGCTGGAAATTGAAACCACCACGATCATGGATATTCACCCAGGACTGCAACTCGAACGCCAGCGAACCCACGCCCATCTCATGCAACGCCTGTGCACAGTAGTGCCGCAAGGCTTGGCGCAACTCGGCGAAAACCGGCTGTTGCAGCACGGCGTTGTCGACGCTGTTCCAGCCGCCGCGATTGGTTCGTCCTGCCGGCACCGGCGCCGCCGCGCGCATGGCGAGAATTGCTTCCACCCATACGGCAAAATGCGGCGCCAACGGTTTGAGCTGTACTTGCCAGATACGTGTGGGAAACAGATCGAATGCCTGGGCCGGCATAAGCTTTGCCTGCGTATGGCTGCTCTCGCCCATCGTTACGCTGTACACCTGATTCATAGCCTGGCCACCATCCGACGCTCACGTAGGCGGGGATGATAGTCCCGGCATCTGACATATCGACGATGCCGGATTTCACCCCGCCTACGTTTGCCGCAAGGCTAGGCCGGTATCGGCAGGCACTCCATGATCTCGATCGAGTCGCCAGGAAACAGCGTGAAATGGGGATGGCCTTCAAACAGTTTGGCTGCCTGCTCGTGCGATTCCGCCTGCACGACGGTAAAACCGGTCAACTGATTCCTGATCTTGCCGATGCCTCGCTTGGACGCGCTTAGCGTCTTGCCGAGCGGCGCACCGACTTCGACAATCGCGTGCTGGTTGGTTTCCACCCATTGCTTCCATGCCGCGATACCTGTTTTCTCGCGTTGTTGACGTTCCGCATCGCTCAAGGTGTTCCAGTCGCCAATCCCCGCTTCGGTACCGATATAGACCGCCAGAAACCGTTTCATAAGTTCGCTCCAGAATCGTTCGTGGGTGACATTTGCAGGACCGGACGCCAGCCCAGCACGGCGGGTCCTTAGAGGGTGACGAACGGCGGAGCACCAAACCGACAGCCTTCTCCGTGCGCTACATTAGGCCGCTTACCCGCTAAGCCCCCGGTACCTTGGAGCCAGCCATGACGATTCCCGCCTTCTACCCGATCGGCACACCTGGCACGCCGTGGGGCTCGGCCGACATCGCCACGTGGCTGGCCAAGCAAACGCGCCACCGCAGTTACCAGCAAGACGTGTTGAGCGTGGTCGATACCCTGCGCTCGCGCTACGAGGTGGTGGAATACGGACGCCTGGATTACCCGCCGGAAACCTTTCCGCTGATGGCGATCAAAACCCGTCCATGGCGAGATGAGTTGCCCTGCATGCTGGTAACCGGCGGCGTGCATGGTTACGAAACCAGTGGCGTGCACGGCGCGCTGCGCTTCGCGCAACAGCATGCGTCCGCCTACGAGGGCCGCGTCAATCTCGTGATTGCACCGTGCATCAGCCCGTGGGCGTATGAGCGCATTCATCGCTGGAATCCGCACGCCATCGATCCGAACCGCTCCTTCCGCGAAAACAGCCCGGCCGAAGAGTCGGCTGCGCTGCTGCGCCTGGTGGCGGGTTTCCGCGATCGCGTGCTGATGCACATCGACCTGCACGAAACCACCGACACCGACGAATCCGAGTTTCGTCCGGCCTTGGCTGCCCGCGATGGCGTGGCGTTCGAACCGGGCGAAGTGCCCGATGGTTTCTACCTGGTGGACGACAGCGAGAATTCGCAGCCCGGGTTCCAGCAAGCCGTGATCGAAGCGGTCGCAAAAATCACCCACATCGCGCCCGCCGACCGCAAGGGTGAAATCATCGGTTCGCCCGTGGTGGCGCCCGGCATCATCCAGTATCCGCTGCGCAAGCTTGGCCTTTGCGCTGGCATTACCTCGGCCCGCTACACCACCACGACCGAGGTTTACCCGGACAGTCCGCGCGCCACGCCGGAACAATGCGTTGCCGCACAAGTCGCCGCGGTTTGTGCGGCGATCGATTTTGCCTTGGCGCATGCTTGATCTTGCCAACGTGCCGCGCGAGGATGGTTGCCGCTGCGGCGCGTTGCAGGGGTAATTCGAACGCCGCTATCCAGCGGTAATGCATGGACTCGGCCAGGGGGTGCAGCATGAGCACGGGCGCGCCGGATATTCTGCTGATCGACGACAGCCCTACGACGGCTGACCTATTCAAGTACGCACTGCAGCTCAACCAGTCGCAGGTGACCATGCAGGTCGTCTATGACGGCCAGGCCGCGCTGGACATGTTGTTCGACAGCGAGCAGGCCACTTCCACGCCACTGCCGCAGCTCATCCTGCTCGACATGCATCTGCCCCGGCTGGATGGCCTGGAGGTATTGGCGCAGCTCCGCGCCAACGAGCGGACCAGGCGGGTGCCGGTCCTGATCTACAGCGGATCGGATGCCCAGGAGGCGAAGGCGGAAGCCATGCAGCATGGCGCCAATGGCTACGTCTGCAAACCCGCCGGATTCAAGGATACCTGCGCCATGATCAAGCGAATCGAAGACGAGTGGCTGAAACGCGCCGATTGAACGGCATGCCGCCTGGAAAGCCAGTGCGGCCTTGGGCTATTCCTTTACATGGGACATGCGATGAGTCCTGAAGTATCTGCGGGTGCTTGGTCCAGGCTGTTCGCCGGCGAGGGCGAAATGCGTGCACTTATGCGCGCCACCGACTGGTCCCAAACCCAACTCGGGCCTGTCGAAAGTTGGCCCGGCAGCCTGAAGACCATGCTCGGCGTGGTGCTGGGCAGCCGGTTTCCCATGATGATCTGGTGGGGACCCGAATTGCTGCAGCTGTATAACGATGCGTATCGCCCGATCCTGCGGCTGAAGCATCCCGCGTCGCTGGCGCAACCCGGCGCGCAATCCTGGGCCGAAGTGTGGGATGAGGCGGGCCCCTTGGTGCGCAGCATCCAGGAAGGCCATCCCGCCACCTGGATGGAAGACTGGCAACTGTTCATCAGCAGCGGCGACATGGCCGAGGAGACGTATTTCACGTCCTCCTACAGCGCGATTCCCGGTGACGACGGCAGCATTGGCGGCGTGTTGAACACCGTGCAGGAAACCACCGTCAAGGTGCAGAGCGAACGCCAGATCCGCATGCTGCACGATCTGGCCAGGCACGTAGCCAAGGCAAAATCCGAGCATGAAGCCTGTGCCATCGCCGTCGACGTATTGGCCGCCAACGCGCTGGATCTACCGTTTGTACTGGTATACGGCGTGGACGATCAATCGCAAGCCGCCACGCTCATCGCCGCGCGCGGCTGGAAGGAAGCCGACGTGCAAGCCATGCACGCACCCGTACCCACCGATGACCACGCCGACGCGCATGGGTGGCCCTTTGCGGCCGTCATGCAATCCGGGCACGAAGCGATCGTCGAGGATCTATCGGCCCGCTTCGGGCCCATGCCCATGGGCCCTTGGAATGCACGGGCGGAAAAAGCGATCGTGCTGCCGCTCTACCGCACGGGCAAGGCTGCACCCTCCGCCTTGCTGGTGGCAGGCGTCAGCCCTCATCGACGCCTGGATGAGCGCTACCACGCCTTCTTTCTGGCCATTGCCGACCAAGTGGCGAGCGCCATGGTCAATGCGCGTGCGCTTCAAGAAGAAAAACTGCGTGGAGAAGCGCTGGCCGAGATCGATCGCGCCAAGACCGCCTTTTTCAGCAATGTCAGCCACGAGTTTCGAACGCCGCTGGCGCTCATCCTCGGCGTCATCGAAAACGCGCTCGCCAACCATGCGTCCTTGAACGGCGATGACATGAAGGTCGTGCATCGAAACGGCATTCGCCTGCTGCGCCTGGTGAACAGCCTGCTCGACGTCACGCGCATCGACGCGGGACGCCTTCCGCTGTGCTTCGTGCCTACCGACCTTTCCACGCTGACGCGCGAACTGGCCAGCGCCTTCCATTCGCTGATCGAACAAGCCGGCATGCGGCTCATCATCGACTGCCCGCCGCTGCCCGAGCCGATCTACGTGGATCCGGCGCAATGGGAAAAGCTGGTGCTCAACCTGATCTCCAATGCCTTCAAGTTCACCTTGCAAGGCGAGATCGAGGTTTCCTTGCATTGGCAGGACCGGCACGCCCAATTGCGGGTGCGCGACACCGGCGTGGGCATTCCCGCGCACGAGCTGCCGCATGTCTTCGATCGCTTTCATCGGGTCGAGCAATCGCAAGGGCGCAGCTTCGAAGGCACCGGCATCGGCCTGGCGCTGGTGCAGGACCTGGTCAAGCTGCATGGCGGAAGCGTGCGTGTTTCCAGCGTGGAACAGGAGGGCACGACGTTCGTGGTTACCCTTCCCGCTGGTAGCGGACATCTGCCAGCCGAACAAGTCGCCCAGGAGCACGTGGCGCCTGCGCGGCCATCCAAGGCGCCGGCCCTGGTGTTGGAGGCGGCGCAATGGAATCGTCACGATTCCAGCGACCCGCCTTCCGTTTTCGATTCGACCACATCCGGCCAGGCGCATCTTGCAACCGGCCGCATCCTGCTTGCCGACGACAGCAACGACATGCGCGAATATCTGCTCCGGCTGCTGCGCCCCCACTGGCAGGTGGAAGCGGTAGCCGATGGGCAGGCCGCCTTGGAAAGCGCATGGCGCAACCCGCCGGACCTGATACTCAGCGACGTCATGATGCCGCGCATGAACGGGATTGCCTTGCTGCGCGCGCTGCGTGCGGAAAGTCGCACCCGCACCATCCCCGTGATCCTCCTCTCTGCGCGCGCCGGCGAGGAAGCGATGTTGGAAGGCCTCGACGTCGGCGCCGATGACTACCTCGCCAAACCATTCGCCATCCCGGAACTCATCGCCCGCGTACGCACGCACTTGACCATGGCTGCCGCGCGCAACGCCCTGAATGCGGAACTTGCACGCAACAACCAGGAGCTGGAGGCTTTCAGCCATTCCGCCGCGCACGACCTGCGTGCACCGCTGCGCGCCATCGACGGTTTCGCAAGCATCCTGCTCATGCAGAAGAGCGAAATGCTCGATGCGCAGGCCAGGGAACATCTGGAGCGCGTGCTGCACGCTGCCAACACCATGCGGCAAATGATCGACGATCTGCTGATGCTGGCGCACGTAGGGCGTGCCGAACTGCGCCGCGATCCCGTCGACCTGAGCGGCCTCGCACAAGAGTCCGTCGGCATGCTGCAGCGCCAGGAACCCGCACGGCAGATCCACATCGACGTTGCCTCCGGACTTGCCACCCGCGGCGACACCGGCCTGCTCCGCCTGGCGCTCGACAACCTGATCGGCAACGCCTGGAAATACAGCAGCAAGCGCGCGCCATCCAGGATCGAATTCGGCGCAACGAAAGCCAACGGCGAGCTGGCTTATTACGTGCGCGACAACGGCGCCGGCTTCAACATGGTCCACGCCGACAAGCTGTTCACCGCATTCCAGCGCCTGCACAGCGAAGACCAGTTCCCCGGCACCGGCATCGGCCTCGCCACCGTACATCGCATCATCAGCCGGCATGGCGGAAAGATCTGGGCGGATGCCGCGGAAGGCGAAGGGGCGACGTTCTATTTCACGTTGCCCTAGGGTCAATGGCGCCAGCTTGGAACATGCGATTGCACCTTGGATGCCTGCAGCCACGCAAGGCGTTAGTGACCAAGCTGATGCTCACCAGGCGCTTCCCTTGCGGCTCATGACGACTCCGGCATTCGAGCAGGCGGCGTGGCGCGCGGCGGCAACCTGGGCGTCCGTATGGCAACGCAATGCATCGTATCTGGATGCGGCTTGCTCACCCGGCAGGTCTCGCCTCACCCCGCATCCACTACCCGCTGATAAAGCAGCTCCCGCAACCTGCGCTCCAGGTCCGTATGGCGATACGGTTTGCTGAGCACGGGAAATTCCAGGTCCTGCTTGTCGTCGAACTGGGCGTAGCCCGTGACGAGCAGTACCTTGAGATGGGGCTGTTGCTGGGTGGCGATGCGTGCCAGTGCGATGCCATCCATCGAACCGGGCATGATCACGTCGGACAACAACAATTCGTAGCTGCTGTTCTGCCGGAGCATTTGCAGCGCGGAGTCGGCGTCGCTGGCGATGCTTGCCTGGTAGCCGAGCAGTTCCAGCATTTGCTTGGTGGTGGCGGCGACGTCGCTGCGGTCTTCCACCAGCAGGATGCGTGGTTGCGTGTCGGATACGGAGCTTTCGTGCGGCTGCTCCTGCTGCGGTGTCTCGATATAAGGCAGCAGCAGATGGACGGAGGTGCCCGCGCCTTCCTTGCTTTCCACATAGAGCGTGCCGCCGGATTGCCGCGCGAAGCCGTATGCCACCGACAGGCCCAGGCCTACACCCTTGCCTTCGGTCTTGGTGGTGAAGAACGGATCGAGCACGCGGTTGACGATGTCGTGCGGAATGCCCGGGCCGTTGTCGGCAATGATGATCTCCACGTAGCGGCCCGGCTCAACGCTACGCCGCGCGGCTTCGATGCGCGCCAGCTCGCGGTTGAACGTACTGACGTCCAGCCGCTGGTCCGCCGCGCCTTTCATCGCATCGCGCGCATTGATGGCGATGTTGACGATGATCGGTTCCGCCTGCGCGGGATCGGCCACGCAATGCCATAGCTGCGGCTGCAGATGCAGGTTGACGTGGATCTGCTCGCCCAGCGCCTGTGTCAGCACGCTGCTCAGTCGCTCCAGCAGCTGGTTCACGTCGATCGGGTGGGAAGCGAAGACCTGCCGCTTGGCAAACACCATCAACTGCTTGGTGAGCATGCCGGCGCGGTCGATGGCGCGCCGGCAGGTTTCGATGGTGCGGCCGGTGCGGTGCGCGATGTCTTCGTTGCTGGCCACGCTGATTTCGATCATTTCCAGCGAGGTCTGGATCACCTGCAGCAGATTGTTGTAATCGTGCGCGACGCCGCCGGTGAGTTTGCCCAGCGCCTCCAGCCGCATGGCCTGCTGCAGGGCTTCCTCGGTTTCCTTGCGTTGCGAGATATCGCGCTGGTAGCCGAAGTAATACGCGACCTGTCCGGTGTCGTCGCAAACGGGACAGATGTACAGCAGGTTCCAGAACGTGCTGCCGTCCTTGCGGTAATTGAGCAGCTCGGCGGACACCTCGCGCCGTTCGCGCAGGGCGTCGGCAATCTCGAGCACGGCCTCCCTGCTGGTGTCGCTTCCCTGCAGGAATCGGCAGTTGCGCCCGAGCACTTCCTCGCGCCTGTACCCGGTCATGCGCAGGAAGGCCTCGTTGGCGTAGAGGACGGCCTGTGCCGGGGTGGCGTCGGTCACGATGATGCCGACGCTGCTGGCCTCGATGCCTTTGGCCAAGGTGGCGGTATCGACGGATGTGCTGGCGGGGAACGGCATTCCTGGCACGCTGCTTTGCAGACCTGCGCGCGGGTTCATAGGCGCCTCCTGGTCGAATTCTTTTCTACTACCGCCAGCATCGTGGCCGCGTGAAGAAGCGCCAGACTTTTCCATGACGATGTATGGACGAAATTTGCCCGGTGCAGTGCCGCTCGTGCATAAGATTCACGACCCTATGACGGCCGCTGAAGGCGTCCGCCGAAAGCCTTTGCCACTCGTCATTGACCGGCCACGGGAAGCGTTGCCGATTTGCCGCGTCTGCCTTGCTATTGCACCGCGGCATGCGCGGCGCCCTAGGCAACTGCTAGGGTAGTTTGATATAGATCGATTTAAATGGGGTGCGCAAGACGGCGCCAGCCGCCGCCGCGCAACGGGTATCCACGCATTTGACGGCCCAACAGCATGCTTGAATCCATCCGCTTGTCCGCAGGCGCCTCGCGGCGTTTCTCGAAAATCGCCCTGCTGTCACTTCTGTTGCTGCCGCTGGCACCGTGCAACGTCAACGCACAGACCACCTCGCAGAACCTGGACGGCGGCTGGCGTTTCCGCCTGCTGGAAGGCGATGCGCAGTCGAAGGACCACCACGACGCCACGCGCTGGCACAACGCCAGCGTGCCGGGCACGGTGCAGACCGACTTGATGGCGGTGAAGCTGCTGCCCGATCCGTACTATCGCGACAACGAAGCGCGCGTGCAGTGGGTGGGGCTGTCCGACTGGCAATACGAGACCATCTTCGACGTCGACCAGGCCACGCTGGCGCGCGCTCACGTGGAGCTGGTGTTCGACGGCCTGGATACCTTTGCCGACGTCTATCTCAACGACCACAAGCTGACCTCGGCGGACAACATGTTCCGCCGCTGGCGCGTGCCGGCGAAATCGGCCTTGCACGCAGGCAGCAATACCTTGGAAGTGCGGCTGTACTCGCCGATCAAGCGCTTGCTGCCGTGGCTGCTCAAGCAGCCTTATGCGCTGCCGGGCGAGTTCGATTCCGCCTTCGGCGATGAGCCGAAAGGCAAGCAGACCGCCAATTACGTGCGCAAGGCGGCCTATCAATACGGCTGGGATTGGGGTCCGCGCATCGTCACCGAAGGCATCTGGCAACCGGTACATCTGGATAGCTGGAATGCACTGCGCGTGGATGGCTTCCACGTGCAGCAGAACTACGTAAGTGCCAGCGCCGCGCACGTGGCGGCGCAATTCGAAGTACTTGCCGATGCCAGCAAGACCGTGCACGTGAGCGTGGATGCGCTCGGCCCGGATGGACAGCTGGCCGCGCACGTGGAGCAGGACGTCACCGTCGATCCCGGCAGCAATACGGTAAGCGTGCCGCTGCGCATCGCCAACCCGAAGCGCTGGTATCCGGCCGGTTATGGCGCGCAGGACATGTATACGTTCAAGGCCAGCCTGCGCGATGGCGGCACCCAGCTATACAGCGTGCAGCGCGCCACCGGCTTGCGCACGATCGAGCTGCGGCGCGAAAAAGATGCCTGGGGCAAGAGCTTCGCCTTCGTGATCAACGGCATTCCGGTGTTCGCCAAGGGCGCGGACATGATCCCGTTCGACAGCTTTCCGCCGCGCGCCACCAACGCGCAGATGGAACGCGTGCTGCAATCCGCGCGCGATGCCAACATGAATGCGGTACGCATCTGGGGCGGCGGTTATTACATGCCGGATGCGTTCTACGAGATGACCGACCGGCTCGGCCTGATGGTGTGGCAGGACTTCATGTTCGGCGGTGCGATCCCGCCGAGCGACGTCACCTTCGTCCAGAACACCAGGCAAGAAGCCATCGAACAGGTGAAGCGCCTGCGCGATCATCCCAGCATCGTGCTCTGGTGCGGCAACAACGAAGTGCAGACCGGCTGGGATGGCTGGGGCGATCGCCTGGCGCTGAAGAAGGCCATCTCGGGCGACGAGCGCGAGAAGCTGGTGACCGGCATGGTCAACCTGTTCAGCAATACGCTGCGCAACGTCGTCACGCAATACGACCCTGCCGTGCCGTACTGGGCCAGTTCGCCCAGCACCGATTACGACGGCCCGGCGAACGTGCTCGATGATGGTGATTACCACTACTGGAACGTGTGGTCGGGCGAAGCCAAGCCGGTGACGGAGTATCTCAACGTCACGCCGCGCTTCCAGTCGGAATACGGCCTGCAGTCGTTCCCGGAAATGCGCACCATCCGCGCCTTTACGCAGCCGGGCGACCTGCAGCCGGAATCGCCGGTGATGCGCGCGCACCAGAAGTTCGACAGTGGCAACGGCAACAAGCGCCTGCTGCTGTACATCACGCGCAGCTATGGCGATCCGAAGGATTTCGAATCGTTCGTGTACTTGAGCCAGGTGATGCAGGCCGAGGGCATCCAGTTGGCCGCCGAGCATCTGCGTGCTTCGCGGCCGCAGGCGATGGGCTCCATGTATTGGCAGCTCAACGACGTATGGCCTGGCGCCTCGTGGGCCAGCATCGATTATTTCGGCCGCTGGAAGGCGCTGCAGTTCCATGCCAAGCGCTTCTATGCACCGCTGCTGATCGCGGCCTTGCGCAATAACGGCAGCACGACGGTCTCGCTCGTCTCCGACAGCACCACGCCGAAGACGTTGCACTGGCGCATGCGCACGATGGACTTCGCCGGCAAGGTGCTGAGCACGCATGAGGAAGCCGCCAATGTCGCGGCGCTGAGCAGCACCAAGGTGGCGGCGTATACGGATGCGCAGCTGCTCGACGGCCACGATCCGCATGCCACCTTCGCGGTGTTCGAATTGCTAGATGGTGACAAGGTGGTGTCGCGCAACCTGGTGTTCTTCGATGAAGCCAAGACGCTGGCGCTGGCGGTGCCGCAGATCCATGCCTCGCTGGCAGCCGGTGCGGATGGCTATACCTTGACCTTGTCGAGCGACACGCTGGCGCGCGATGTGTGGGTGTCGTTTGGCGACCTGGATGCCGATGTGTCGGACAACTCGTTCGATCTGTTGCCGGGGCAGAGTGTGAGGCTGACGGTGCACAGCAAGGCAGGGCTGGAGAAGTTGCAGCACGCGTTGCGGGTGCAGGATTTGGCGGGTGTGATGAAACCCGCTCGGTAAATGCCTGGTTTTCACATCCTATTTTTACTCGTCGTTCCGGCACGTTCGCCGGAATGACGATTTCGATAAAGGAGATATTTCGAGGCCATGCCCACACGCCGCGATTTCCTCAAATTCGTCAGCACCGCCACGGCCGCCGGCATGACTGGCGTAGCCCTGCCCGTCATTGCTGGCGCTCCGTCGAACTACGCCAGCAAACGACCACCCGTCGCCAAGCGCAAGTTCGTCAGCCCGGCCGTGGAGCAACAGCTGGCCAGCATCAAGGCGTCCATCGCCGATCCCAAGCTCGCCTGGATGTTCGAGAACTGCTATCCGAACACACTCGATACCACGGTGGAACTGGGCACGCTCGACGGCAAGCCGGATACCTTCGTGATCACCGGCGACATCGACGCGATGTGGCTGCGCGATTCCTCCGCGCAAGTCGTGCCGTACATCCCCCTGGCCAGGCACGATCCGGCGCTGCAACGACTGTTTCGTGGCCTGATCCGCCGCCAGGCGCGCTGCATCCGCATCGATCCGTACGCCAACGCCTTCATGCCCGACCCGCATGCCAAGCCGCTGAAATGGTCGGTGCATGACAACACCGATATGAAACCCGGCGTGGGCGAGCGCAAATGGGAAATCGATTCGCTCTGCTATCCCATTCGCCTTGCCCGCGGTTATTGGCAGGCCACCGGCGACACCGAGCCGTTCGATGACGATTGGCGCACCGCCATGCACCTGGTGCTGAAGACCTTTCGCGAGCAGCAGCGCAAGCACGATCACGGCCCGTATCACTTCCAGCGCATGTCGGAAGTGCCGACGGAGTCGCTGATGCTGGGCGGCTACGGCAACCCCACGCGTCCGAACGGGATGATCCATTCCATGTTCCGCCCGTCCGACGATGCCTGCCTGTATCCGCTTTCCGTGCCATCCAACCTGTTTGCCGTGCTGTCGTTGCGCCAGTTGGCAACGATGAGCCGCGCCGTGCATCACGACGACGGCTTCGCCGCGGAGTGCGAAGCGCTGGCGAACGAAGTGGAACAGGCAGTGCAGAAAGATGGCCGCATGCACGATGCCAATGGCCAGGCCTTTTTGGCCTATGAAATCGACGGTTTCGGCAATCAGCTGTTCATGGACGATGCCAACGTACCCAGCCTGCTCGGCTTGCCCTATCTGGGCTGCTGCGATCGCAACGATCCGCTGTACCGCCGTACGCGTGAACTGGTGTGGAGCACGCGCAATCCCTATTTCTTCCGGGGCAAGGCGGCCGAAGGCGTCGGCGGACCGCACGAGGGGCTGCGCATGATCTGGCCGATGTCGATCATGATGTATGCGCAGACCAGCCTGGACGTTGCGGAAATCCGGCAATGCCTGACATGGCTGCGCGATACCGATGCCGGCAGCGGCTTCATGCATGAGTCGTTCGACCAGGACGATCCGGCTACATTCACGCGTAGCTGGTTCGCGTGGGCGAATACTCTATTTGGCGAATTGATCGTCGATATTCAACGCAAGCATCCCGAGCTGCTGCGCTAAGCACCGGAACGCACATAGGCTGGGGATGGCGGGTGTCGATGCCGGGCTGTCATGCCAGCCGACATGCTGGCCGTAATCTCCCTTCCACGAGCAGCTGGTTTCTTCACGTCGCCTTCACGCACCGGTTATCAGATCGATGCAAACGCCGCGATGACGGCGTGATTATTCACAAACCTCCTACAGTCTTCTCGATAAGGGATAACATGTCCCACGGCTGGCGCAGCAGCGCCATCCCGCGCAGAGGGACGAACCATGCGGGTAGAGGGGACTAGCCTTATGAAACTACCTACGTCGGCCGGTAGGGCGGCCAAGTCGGTGGGAGCCGTGTTGCTGTCTGTCAGCATGCCTTTGCTGGCGAAGGCGCCCATTGATGCATCCGCGCAAACCGATATTCGGGACGGCGAATACCTGCTGATCGGCGCGCTGCTGTTGCTGGTGATCATGGCCGTGGGGCTGATACTTCTTTACCGGCGCGTGCGGATCCAGCGCGAGGAGATCCGCGCCAATGCGCATCTGCTGGAAGACTTTTTCCAGCATTCCAATGTGGCGATGAAGGTGAAGGACAAGCAGGGCCACATCCTGCGCGTCAATGACACAGCGGCAAACCTCATGGGGCGCCCCGCGAATGAATTGCTGGGCAAGAAGATCGACACGGTGGCCACGCCCGAAACGGCCGAGCTGATCGGCAAGCACGATCGCGAGGTCATCCAGGGACACGGGGTAACGGCCTATGAAGAACAGGTCAACTACCTCGGCGGTTCCTACACCTTGCTGACCCGGCGCTTCCCGATAACCGATGAGCGCAATGCCGTCGCCGGCGTGGGCGTGATCTCGATGGACATCACGCAACGCATGCACACCGAGCAGGAGCTGCGCATCGCCAAGCTGGAAGCCGAGGCCGCCAACCGTGCGAAATCGTTGTTCCTGGCCAACATGAGCCATGAACTGCGCACGCCGCTCAACAGCATCATCGGCTTGAGCGAACTGACTTTCGAACAAGCCGAGGAGCATGAGGACCGCGAAACCGCCGAGATCATGCAGCGCGTGGTCAATGCCGGACGGCACCTGCTCTCGCTGATCAACGACATTCTGGACATCTCGCGCATCGAGTCCGGTCGCATCGAACTGCACACCGAGGTGGTCCATGTGCAGACGCTGCTGGACACCATCATCAATTCCATGCAACCGCTGGCCAAGGCCAACGGCAACAGACTGCTGCTGGAGATCGCACCCGACGTGGATTCGGTGTGCGTCGACGTGACGCGCTTGCGCCAGGTCGTCCTCAACCTCATCGGCAATGCGATCAAGTTCACACGCAATGGCGAGGTGAAGGTAAAGGTTTCCAGCCAGCACGAGCAGTTGCAGATCGTGGTGGCCGATACCGGCATCGGCATGACGCCGGAGCAGTTGCAGCGCATTTTCGAGCCGTTCGAGCAAGCCGATCGCTCCATTGCGCGCCGCTTCGGCGGTTCCGGCCTGGGTCTTACCATCTCGCGGCAACTACTTGGACTGATGGAAGGGCACATCAGCGTAAGCAGCGATATCCAATCCGGTAGCGTGTTCACTGTGACGCTGCCGATCGGCGACGTCAGCAGCGCCGAAGCACACCCCGCCCTGGCCACGCTTGCGCCGCAGCCTGCATCCGGACGCAATCCGGTGGTGCTGGTGGTGGACGACGACGAAGATGCCTGCGAGCTGGTGCGCAATGCGCTGGAGCGCGACGGCATCAACGTGGTCAGTGCATCTTCCGGCGAACAGGCGTTGACGCTGACGCGTTCGCTGCGGCCGGCGGTGATGGTGCTGGACATCCTGCTCGGCGACATGACGGGCTGGGACGTACTCGCCGCCATCCGCGCCGATCCGGATCATGCCGAGCTGCCGGTCATTCTTTGCACAGTCACCGATCCGGACCAGCGCACCGGCGTGCTCGGCGTGGTTGAACATCTCACCAAGCCGTTCGATCGCGAACACCTGAGCCACCTGGTGCAGCGTTTCGTCGGCAACGCAACCAGCAGTTCGCTGCTGGTGGTGGACGACGATGATTTCTATCGCGACTCGATTGCCAACATGCTGCGCCAGGCCGGCCACCAGGTAGATACCGCCCCCAACGGCGAGCATGCGCTGAGCATCATGCGCAACCGTCCGCCGGACCTGCTGCTGCTGGACATGGTCATGCCCGGCATGGACGGCCTGGCGGTGATCGAGGCCATGCGCACCGATCCGATGCTGGCTCCGGTACCGATCATGCTGGTGACCGCGGCGGATATTTCGCCGGAAATCTCCCGCAATCTGTATGAGCGTGCGGTGATGCTGGTCCGCAAGGACGCTCCCAACCATGTCGACGTGGTGTATCACGTCCACCGCCTGCTGGATAAGTTGCAGATACCGACGAACCGGACGTAAGGGGAGCAACATGACCACCGTGCTCTACGTCGAGGACGACGACGACAACGCATTCATGCTGGGGCGCCGCTTGCAGCGGCATGGCATCGAAATACGCCATGTCGAGGATGGCGAAAAGGCGCTGATCGCAGCGGTGTGGAAACGTCCCGACGCGGTGTTGCTGGACATCAACCTGCCCGGCATCAACGGCCTGGAAGTGTTGCAAAAGCTGCGCGCCAACGTGCTGACCAGCGACGTGCCGGTGATCGTGCTTTCCGCGCACGTGATGGAGGACGACATCCTCAAGGCGATGCAGGCCGGCGCCAATGCGTTCGTGCCCAAGCCGATCGAGTTTCCGAAACTGCTGGACGCGCTGCAACGCGTGATCAAACACGACAGCCCCGATCTGGAGGACAGCGCACCGTGAGCCCGGATGCTCGAATACTGATCGTGGATGATGACGAAAACAGCCGATTCATGTTGCGCAAGCGGCTCAAGCAATTGGGCTTCCAACATGTGAGCGAGGCGCGCGACGGCGAGATCGGGCTGGCCGAGGCGTTGCGGCAGCCACCGGACATCATGTTGCTGGACGTGATGATGCCCGGTTCCGACGGCGTGTCGGTGCTGCGCGCGATGCGCGCGGACGACCAGTTGCGCGATATCTCCGTGCTGATGATCTCCGCGCACGATACGCTGGAGATGGCGGCCCAATGCATCGAGCTGGGGGCCGAGGATTACCTGGCCAAGCCGGTGCTGATGCCGCTGCTGCGCGCACGCATCTCGGCGGTGCTGGAGCGCCGCCGCCTGCGTGCCGTCGAGCACACGTTTCTTTCCCACTTCGATGCGCAAACCCAATTGCCCAATCGCGCCGCGCTCCTGGAACGCACCGAACGCATCATGGCCGCTGGCCGCTCCTTGGCGCTGGTCGCGGTGGCATGTAACAACCATGCCAACATCGCGCTCGGCACGGACGAGCTGCAAGCCGCCGCGTTGCTGCGCCGGCTGGCGGCGCACGTGCAGGCGAAGTGGGAGCAAGTCGACACGGTCGCGCGCGTCGCCGAAAACATGCTGGGCTGGCTGGTGCCCGATGTGCTGCCCGACCAGCAACTGATCCTCGAAGTGCAGGCGGTACTCGGCATGTCGCCACATGCGCCATCGCCGTCGCTCAGTTCGGTGCATGCGCTCACCGCCAGCATTGCCGTTTGGCCGGCCGAAACCGCGCCGGTCGAGGCCGCCGAACTGCTGCGGCTGGCCATGAACGAGGCAGCCCGCACCGATCCGCTCAGTGACGAGCGCGTCATCCTGGCCGACCCCGCGCTGCGCACACGAACCCGCACTGCGCTGACCATTCATCAGCAACTGGAAGAAGGGCTTGAGCGTGGCGAACTGGAGCTTTACTTCCAACCGATCTTTGCCGTGCAGAACGAGCAATCACCAGTAGGTGCCGAAGCCCTGCTGCGCTGGAACCATCCGCAACAAGGCGTGCTTGTGCCCGGGCAGTTTCTGGAGGCCATCGAGCACACGCCACTGATGTGCCGGGTCGATGCATGGGTGATGGAACATGCCATCGCCAGTCTCCAAGCGTGGGGTGAAAACCTGCCACCGTCGTTCCGGCTGCACGTGAATGTCACGGCGCGCAGCCTTGCATCGGGCCGGCTGATGGACATTCTCACCAGCAACCTGCAGGAGTCGGTGCGCAAGCATCTGGCGATCGAGCTGACCGAACGCCTGTATGTCACCGACATGCTTTCCTGCGGCGCCGCCTTGCAGTCGCTGCGCACGCTGGGCATCCACGTGGCGCTCGATGATTTCGGCACCGGTTTTTCTTCGCTGAGCCACGTCAGCCTGCTGCCTTGCGACACCATGAAGATCGATCGCAGCTTCGTCAGCGGCATCGACGTCGACGTGCAGACGCGCCGCTTGCTGGAATCGATGATCGGCATGGCGCGCTCGCTGGGGCTGACGGTGATCGTGGAAGGGGTGGAACAGGATGGCCAGTTGGCCGTGCTGCGCGAGCTTGGGTGTTCGTTCGTGCAGGGTTACCTGCTTGGGCAGCCGCGGCCGGAGATGGATTTTTTGCGGCATTTGCATTGAGGTTGGTCAGTCCATACTTAGTTACGCAGGTAACCCGAACCAAGCCGTGAGCGCATCCACCAATCCTGCGTGCGCCTTTTCTCCTCCCCACGCCACATAACCATCGGGCCGAATCAACACCGCAGCAGGCGCATCAACCTGCCCGATCACCGGTAGCTCCCACGCACCGGTGTACGTGGCTTCGACCAACTGCACACGATCTGCCCATGGCGCGATGTCGATATCGCCCGAACTGCCGAAGTTGATCAGTACGGGCCTGGCATCATGCAGCAGCGTAAAAATCCGCACCGGTCCATCTGCGACCATCACATCGAGATCCGGCATGCGCCGCCCCAGCAGCGGATGCCCCTCACCGAAGTCGTAATGGACGTCCAAACCGGACATCATGCCGGCCAATCGCTTGCGCGGCTCGTCCATCCCAACCAGTTCGGCAAACACGTCGCCCAGCGCCTTGCTGCGTGCATCGCTGCGGCGAAGCGCCGTCTGCGCCATCGTGTTGTGCAGCACGCGCGCACCCACCGGATGGCGTTCGGCGTGATAGGTATCGATCAAGCTTTCCGGCGATATCCGCTTGATGACTTGCGCCAGCTTCCAACCCAGGTTCACGGCATCCTGCACGCCGATGTTCAGTCCTTGGCCGCCGACGGGAGGATGCACGTGCGCGGCATCGCCGGCGAGCAAAATGCGTCGATCGCGATAGGCTACGGCCTGGCGAGTCATATCCGTGAATCGCGAGATCCAGGTGGGACGATGGATGCCGTAATCGGTCCCATAAACACAGATCAACGCTTCCTGGATATCGCACAACGTCGGTTCGTCACCGGATCCTAGTTGCGCTTCGGTAAGCACCAGGCGTGCGCGTCCATCTTCCAACTTGCCGATCGCTTGCATTCCGGCGTCGGTATGGCGGATGCCCCACTCGGGTTCTTCCGCCATCTCGGCCTCGGCGATCAACCAGCTTATCGACGGCTCCCATCCGGCAAATTCGATGCCGGCCAGTTTGCGCACCAGGCTGCGTCCACCATCGGAGCCGACCAGATATTGCGCGCGCAGCGAGCCGTCATCGGATAACTCGATATCGACGCCAGTATCGTCTTGCGTGAAACCGGTTACTTCGCGCTCGCGATAAATGGGCACGGCCAGCTCGCCCACCCAATCGGCGAGGATACGTTCGATGTGCTTCTGCCATAACCCAAGCACGTAGTTGTGCCGGGTGGGAAAATCGCTGATATCCAGTTGCGTGTGGAAGTGCAGGAACGGATACGTTTTTCCTTGTGAGAGGAACCGATCGGCGATACCCCGTTGATCGAGAACTTCGATACTGCGCGAGTGCAGGCCACCGGCGCGCGAGCCATCCAGGTCCTGGCTGGCTCGCCGTTCGACTATGGCGACGTCGATCTGTGCCAACGCCAGCTCGGCGGCCAACATCAACCCTGTTGGACCTGCTCCGACGATCACCACTGCATGTCTGGCCATCTCACGACTCCCGCTTTTTCGCTGGCTCCGGCAACGGCGGGCGATGCTGCAGCAGGACCCGGGACTTATGGCAAGCCCCCCGGTGCGCTATATTCTGCAGCGGGGCATATATCTCTCTGTTTTTCTTGCCGCGAGTGGGTAAACACACGCGGCAAGGCGCACGGGCAAAGCGCTCACCGTTCATAAGGGACCGGCTGTCGTGGGTGTGCCAAGCATCAGCAGTTCGCCGCCGATAACTGGCTTTTTTTCAAGCCACTTCGACCATGGCAGGCGATCGTCGCCGCCGGCGCCTGCGGTCTCGACGACTTCGTCGACCACCGTCGCGGAACCGCTGGCTTCGGCGATTGCATCCGCGCTGACGCAACTCGGGCTGATTGACGCCGCTCCCGCGACCGGTGGTGCAAGCCATACGATCACGGCCGGCGATACGCCATCCACCCCGCTTTCTCCGCGGGAAAACGCGACTCAGCCGATCCAGCAGTATCGGAGCGTGGCGGCGTCCTCCTCCAATCTCGCGCAAGCCTTGAGTGCCACCCATGCAAGCGGCGCCAGCAGCTTGCCGACGGTATTGCAAGGCCTGTGGACCTCGCTTGGCTCGTCGTCCGTCGACGCTTCCAGCGGATCGATGCCGAGCTTGCCCTCGTTTTTGAATACGTTGGCGCGCAACTTGAGTGAGAGCGGCGTGACCGGGTTGCGCGGTGTGTTTGTCGATACCGTGGCTTGATGCCTGTCTCGTGCTGGGCGGCCCCGGCCTATCAGGACAAGGGCCGACAGTACCGATAAACGCTGTGCGTGCATTTTTGCGTTGCCGCAAATTTTCAAATAAATATTGCCAAATCAAGTAATTAACGTCGACGAAGAAAAATTTGGATCGAGACAAATTTTTCGTTTACAGTCGTTCGGTAGCCTTGGGCCCAATCAGCCAGGCCTTGGCCTTACCAAGTGAGTGCGTTTTGCACGCGTTCGGGGCAATGATCCCGCAAGCGTTTCGCTGACGCCTTTGCTTCCACGACAACGAGAAATCTGGGGAGTAGCAACATGGTGTCACGTCGAAGGTTCCTGCAGGGCTTGGGGGCGGCGGCTGCGTTGGGCGGTCCGCTGCCTGCGCTGGCGCGATTGGCGAAGAATCCGGGCGCAGCGCCGGGGGCAGCCGGCGGCGCGGCATCCAAAGCCAGTGGCGTGTCGCGCTATGTGGACGTGTTCGTCGGCACCGGCGGCCACGGGCATACCTATCCAGGCGCATCGATGCCGTTCGGCATGGTGCAGCTGAGCCCCGATACGAATGACGCCGGCTGGGACGCGTCGTCCGGCTACCACCAGGGCGACGGTTCGATCATGGGCTTCTCGCACACGCATTTGAGCGGCACCGGCGCGGCGGACATGCTCGATGTGCTGGTGATGCCGGCGCAAGGCGAGGTGCTGCTGCAGCCCGGCGATCGCGGCCTGCCCGATAAGAATTACCACTCGCGCTTCGATGGCGTGGCCAGTTCCGGGCCACTGCTGACCGAACACAACCAGGCGCACCCCGGCCGCGGCTATCGCTCGCGCTACAACGCGGAGCATGCGCGTCCGGGCTATTACAGCGTGCACCTGACCGATCACGACATTCGCGCGGAGCTTACCGCGAGCATGCGCGCGGGCCTGCACCGTTACACCTTCCACGGTGCCGGCAGCGGGCATTTGATGGTGGATTGGGCGCACGGCTTCCACGACGACTACAAAGTGCCCTGCAAGGTGACCGATGCGCAGCTCAAGCTGGTCGGCAACGATACGCTGGTCGGCAGCCGGCGCGTGCATCAGTGGGCGGATGGGCGTTACATCTACTTTGCGATGAAAGTGTCGCGTCCGTTCTCGCACGCCACGCTCTATTCGGATGACGTGGCGGCGCCTACCGGCACCGGCGAACTCAAGGGCACGCACCTCAAAGCGGTGCTGCGCATCGACGACGTCGCCAAGGAACCCGTGCTGGTAAAGGTCGGCATTTCCGGCGTGGACATCGAAGGCGCCATGCGCAATCTCGATACGGAAATTCCCGCTTGGGACTTCGATCAACTGCAGCAGGCGGCCGCCGACGCATGGGAGCGGGAGCTCAGCCGCATACGCGTGGAATCCTCCTCGGAACGCACGCTGCGCGTGTTCTACAGCTCGCTGTATCACACCATGCTGGCGCCGACGCTGTTCAGCGACGTCGATGGCCGCTATCGCGGCATGGATCTGGCCATCCATCAGTTGGCGCAGGGCCAGAATAACTACAGCACCTATTCGCTGTGGGACACATACCGCGCCCTGCATCCGCTGTACACGCTGTACCAGCCCGAGCGCGTGCCGGACTTCCTCAATTGCCTGGTGCGCATGGCGGAAGAAAGCCCGCAAGGTCCGGCAGTGTGGCCGCTGCAAGGCGTGGAAACCGGTTGCATGATCGGTTACCACTCGGCGGTGGTGCTGGCCGAAGCGCAGGCGAAAGGCTTCACCGGCATCGATTACGCCAAGGCCTGGCCGATCTATCGCAAGCGCGCGATGGAAGACGATTACCGCGGCCTGGCCTACTACCGCAAGCTCGGCTACATCCCCAGCGACAAGGAACCGGAAGCCGTCAGCAAGACGCTGGAGTACGCCTACGACGACTGGGCCGTGTCGCACATGGCCGATGCAGCGGGTGAGAAGGAACTGGCGAACAAGCTGCGCGAGCGCTCGCGCAATTACCGCCACGTGTTCGACACCAAGCTCGATTTTGTGCGCCCGCGCGGCGAAAACGGCGAATGGCTGGAGCCGTTCAATCCGCGCGCCATGGGCCATTCGAAGGAATGGCGCGATTTCACCGAATCGAATGCCTGGCAGGCTACTTTCCTCAACCAGCATGACCTGTACGCGTACATGGGTTTGTTCGGCGGCCCTGACGCATTCGAGCGCAAGCTCGATGAGCTGTTCACCACCAGCTCCAAGCTGCCGCCGGATGCGCCGCCGGATATTGCCGGCATGGTCGGACAGTATGCGCATGGCAACGAGCCGAGCCATCACATGGCTTATCTGTATGCATACACCGGCGCGCACTACAAGACGCAATCGCGCGTACGCATGTTGGCCGAAACGATGTATCCGCCGGATCCGGACGGCCTTGCCGGCAACGAAGACTGCGGCCAGATGAGCGCGTGGTACATCATGAGCGCGCTGGGCCTTTATGCGGTCGACCCGGTGAGCACGAATTACGTGTTCGGCAGCCCGGTGCTCGACCACGCCGAGATCAAGCTTGCCGGCGATCGCAAACTGGTGATTCGCGCCTTCAACAATGGATCGAACCGTCCGTATATCCAATCGGTGACGTGGAACGGCAAGCCATGGACGAAGAGCTGGATCAGCCATGCGGAACTGGCTGCCGGCGGTGTGCTGGAGTTCCATATGTCGGATAAGCCGAACATGGCGTTCGGGGCGAAGCCGGAAGACCGGCCGCCGGCGTTCGGCATGGCGGCGAGCGACGTCGTGGCGATGGATGCAGGCTGATCGCGCCAGGTAGGTTTGATGAGACAAACCCGAGGCGATTCGCGGTCGTATCGGGCTTTTTCTGCACGGCTTCTCCATAGATTTGCGGTATCTCCAAGGCCGTCATTCCCGCGAAAGCGGGAATCCATGTTGCTCCGACGCAAAAGCAAAGAGGGATTCCCGCTTTCGCGGGAATGACGGCCTTGAGGTTAAAGATAAACGTCTTGGCCAGATTCACCACCCACCCCAACCCTCTCCCCGGAGGGGAGAGGGAGTAAAAGCATCAAACATTTAGACGTCCAATTGTCGACACAGGCCACTTGCGTGATGTTCAAGGCCATTGATGCACGGAATGCATTTCGCACACGAACTTCATAGCAAGCTCAGCACATCAAGGTCTTGCATCGCGTGTGGGGCGATGCAAGGTGACATGATCCCAGCATGTCACCATCGGGTCTGTTTCCTGCACTCCCTCCAAGAAGGGAATCGGACCCACGAAGCCCCGGCAACCAGTCCCCGGTTGTCGGGGCTTCATTCTCTTCGGCGTTCGCAACGCATGGGGCCGTATTCCAAGGCGTACCGCTGGAGCTGGCGCTGACACCGGTGGAATTCCGCCTGCTGAAAACGCTGGCGGCCAATCCCGGCCGCGTGTTCTCGCGCGATCGGCTGCTGGACAACCTGTATCTTGATCACCGCGTCGTCACGGATCGCACCACCGACAGCCATATCAAGAATCTACGTCGCAAATTGGAACAGGCAGCACCGGGACAGGATCCGATTCGCTCGATCTATGGAGTAGGCTAGAAGCTGGAAATCGAGTGACGGCAGGCGCGGTTCGCGCCTTAGGAGCACGAGGTGCACACGATGCGCTGCGATGTGCTGATCAGCGGAGCAGGCCCGACCGGCCTGGTGCTGGCGCTCTGGCTGACCAGGCTCGGCGTAAACGTACATATCGTCGACAAGACCTCCGCGCCGGGTACGACATCGCGTGCCCTCGCCGTGCAGGCGCGCACGCTGGAGCTCTATCGGCAATTGGATCTGGCCGACGCCGTGGTGGCCCGTGGCCATAAGGTGCCGGCCGTCAACCTGTGGGTGAAGGGTGGACGCAAGGCGCAAGTGGCGTTCGAGACGATCGGCTCGGAGCTCACGCCGTTCCCTTTCCTGCATATCTTTCCCCAGGATCAGCACGAACGTTTGCTGATCGAGCGGCTGCAGCAACTGGGCGTATCGGTGCAGCGTGGAACGGAACTGCTGCGCTTTACCGACGACGGCAACCAGGTGCTGGCGACGCTGCGTGGTCCCGATGGCCATGAACAAGCGTGGGAAGCGCACTATCTGGCCGGCTGCGACGGCGCCCGCTCGCGGGTGCGCGAGACGCTGGGCACGCAGTTTCCTGGCGGCACGTACAAGCAAGTGTTCTACGTGGCCGACGTGGACGCATCCGGGCCGTCGATGGACGGACAGTTCCATATCGACCTGGACGAGGCGGATTTCCTGGCCGTGTTTCCCCTGGCCGGCGAAGGCCGTGCGCGCCTGATCGGCACGGTGCGCGACGAGCGCGCGGAACATGCCGAAACGCTGCGCTTCGAAGACGTGAGCGCACGCGCCATCGAGCATTTGAAGGTCACGGTCAAACAGGTGCATTGGTTTTCCACCTACCGCGTGCATCATCGCGTGGCGGAGCATTTCCGCCATGGCCGCGCGTTTCTGCTCGGCGACGCCGCGCACATCCACAGCCCGGCCGGCGGGCAAGGCATGAATACCGGTATCGGCGATGCGATCAATCTTGCCTGGAAACTGGCTGCGGCCATCCACGGCCACGCGCCGGACGCCGTGCTGGACAGCTATGAAGCCGAACGCATCGGCTTTGCCCGTCGCCTGGTGGCCACGACGGATCGCGTGTTTACCTTCGCCACCGCCGAAGGTCGCGTGGCGGATATCGTGCGCACGCGGCTGGCACCGCTGGTGCTGCCTGCGGCGCTGCATTTCGAGGGCATGCGCGAGTTTCTGTTTCGCATGGTGTCACAAATCACCTTGAACTACCGCGGATGCCCGTTGAACGAAGGTTCTGCCGGTGACGTACACGGCGGCGATCGCCTGCCATGGGTGGCCACCGGCAATGGCGACAATTTTTCCAGCCTTGCCGCCATGGCCTGGCAAGTACACGTGTATGGCGAGGCGAACGCGCCTTTGCGCGAGTGGTGCGAGCGGCATGAACTGCCGTTGCATGTCTTCGACTGGCAACCGGCCTGTCGTGAAGCGGGTCTGGCGCGCGATGCGCTTTACCTGATTCGACCCGACACCTACGTGGCCATGGCGAATGCGCAAGGCGACCCGGACGCCGTAGACAATTATTTTACAAGCCGTGGCATTAAGCTCGGAACAGCGCACGCGATCCTTTCCGCCCGATCCGGCCGCGTTGCGCCTACAGGGGATCTCGATGAATCCTGAAGAATCCATGCGCACCAAGCGGTCCGCAGCGACACGTGACGATGCCATCGGCACCTCCACCAAGGTCGCAAGCATTGTTGCTGCGGTGGGCGGCTGGGCCGTCGGCATGTACAGCGGCATCAATCTGCTGGTGCCGTTGGTGGCCACGGCCTTCGTGTGGCTGGTGGGTCGGAACGTTTTCAGCGAACGCAAGCAGATCGCACTGCCGGCGTTCTGCGTGCAGGCCGGTCATCTGACCTGGTTTGTCGTCGGCGCGGTGATGAGCCGCCAGCTGGCGAACCCGGTACTGATTGATATCGCATGGCTGGCCATCGGCTTGACCTGGTTATGGCTGCGTCCGGGCAAGCTGGCCTTGTATGTGCTGATCATCTATCAGCTGCTGGCATTGCCGTACGACTTGTTGCAGTTTTCGCAGGCGGAATTCGGCACCACCGCGAACAAGGTGCTGCTGTTGCATGTGATCTGGCGATGCCTGGCGCTGTTTTATATGGCGCGGATGTTTTATCGATTGGGAGAGCCGGTGCAAGAGCAATAACGCGGTGCATAGGTCGGGGTGAGCGAACGGGAACCCCAATGATCACACGGCTCGCGGCATCCGCGCCGGGAAAATCTCTCCAGAACCGTCATTCCCGCAGATGCCCACTGCTGTCCGGGGAAAATGAAGTTCTTCAGAAATGCGCGGGCATAGCACC
>NZ_DAIOEU010000059.1:0-27660 GCF_036746095.1 Dyella sp. | reverse complement strand
GCGAGCACAACGAGGACTGCTGGTCCAAGAACCGCCGCGTCGAGATCGTCTACACGGCCAAGTGATCCGGCAGTTCAGTAGATGATGTTCGGCAGTTCGCGCTTGCGCAAAGCGCTCGGCATCACGGCGGCGATCGCATCGGCGATCGTCGCCGTTTCCGTGAATGCGCAGACGCTGAGCCTTTCCCAGCGCGTCGAGCGTCTGGAGCAGCAGCAGGCGCAGCAGCAATCGCAGAATAGCGGCGTCGGTGTAGTCAACCAGGTGCAGGATCTGCAAGCGCAATTGCAGCAGATGCAAGGCCAGATCGAGGACCTGCAGCACCAGGTCCAGCAGTTGCAGCAGCAGAACAAGGATCAGTACCTCGATCTGGATTCGCGCATCGGCAAGCTGGAAGGCCGAAACGGCGGCGCGCCGTCACCGGCCGGCAGCGCGGCGTCATCGGCCGGCAGCGCGGCGTCACCCGGCGTTGCGACATCCACGCCCGCACCTGCTCCCGCGGCGTCTGCAGCGCAATCCGGTCCGCCGAACCCGGACGAACAATCCGCCTACAACAGCGCATTCAAGTCGTTGCAGGGCGGCAACTACGTGGAGGCGTCGCGTGGTTTCCGGGCCTTCACCCAGAAATATCCGCAGAGCGCGCTCGCACCCAACGCTTACTACTGGCTGGGCGAGTCGTATTACGTCACGCAGAACTATCAGGTCGCGCTGGACACCTTCCAGAACCTGCTGAAGACCTATCCCGGCAGCGAGAAGGCGCCGGACGCGCTGCTGAAGGTCGGTTATTGCCAGGCCGAGATGAAGAACTACGCCGCCGCGCAAGCCACGCTCAAATCCGTGATCAAGAAATACCCCGGCACGACCGTGGCGCGGCTGGCGCAGAGCCGGTTGAAATCGATCAAGCTGCAGCAAGCGTCACAGTAAATTCCGCATGGCCACGATCGTACCCGCGCCGGGACTCGCGTCGGCCGAAACTGTTGCTGCGCTCGATCGCACAGCGGCACGCCTTCGCGTCAGCGAGATCTTCCATTCGCTCCAGGGAGAAGCCGATTCGGTCGGCTGGCCCACGGTGTTCGTTCGCCTCACGGGTTGCCCGTTGCGCTGCACCTGGTGCGATACCGCTTATGCCTTCGAGGGCGGCGAGTGGCGCGATATCGCTTCGATTCTGCAAGAAGTGCACGGTTACCGCGTACGGCATGTCTGCGTCACCGGCGGCGAACCGCTGGCGCAGAAACGCTGCCTGGACTTGCTGAGGCGCCTGTGCGACGAGGGTTTCGAGGTTTCGCTGGAGACTTCCGGTGCGCTGGATATCAGCAGCGTCGATCCGCGTGTGCGGCGCGTCGTCGATATCAAGGCGCCGGCCTCGGGCGAATCAGCGCGCAATCACTGGTCGAACCTGCCGCATCTCACCTCGCGCGATCAACTGAAATTCGTACTGGCAGATCGCGCCGACTACGATTGGGCGGTCGGGATCCTGCGCGAACGCGATTTGTCTTCGCGCTGCATGGTGCTGTTCTCGCCGGTGTATGGCGTGCTCGATCCACGCACGCTGGCCGAGTGGATTTTGCATGATCGTTTGCCGGTGCGATTGCAAATCCAATTGCACAAAGTTTTATGGGGCGAGATACCGGGCCGATGAAACACGCGGTCGTGCTGCTCTCCGGCGGTATGGATTCCGCCGTCACGCTGGCGCTGGCGCGGGCGGAGGGCTTTTTGTGCCACGCATTGAGCGTTGCCTATGGCCAGCGCCACATCTCCGAATTGCAGGCCGCCGCGCGCATTGCAGCGATGCTGGGTGCGGTCGAGCACAAGATCGTGGATGTCGATCTGCGCGGCATCGGCGGCTCCGCATTGACCGCCGACATCGAAGTGCCGCAGCACGATCGCGTGCATCCGGTGGACGAGATTCCGATCACCTACGTGCCCGCGCGCAATACCATCATGTTGTCGATCGCACTGGGTTGGGCCGAAGTGCTGGGCGCGGACGATATCTGGTGCGGCGTCAACGCGGTGGACTACTCCGGTTATCCGGATTGCCGGCCGGCATTCATCGCGGCCTTCGAGCAACTGGCGAATGTCGCGACGAAGGCTGGTGTGCAGGGACACACCTTGCGCGTGCACGCGCCGTTGATGCGGATGTCGAAGGCCGACATCGTGCGCGAAGGCCTGGCGCTGGGCGTGGATTTTTCCGCAACCGTTTCATGCTATCGCGCAGACAGCGAGGGCCGCGCCTGCGGGGAGTGCGACGCCTGCGCCTTGCGCGCGCATGGCTTTGCCGAAGTGGGTATTGCCGATCCGACACGCTATCGTTGATCGGTCGCTCCCAGTTACAATGTGCGGTTTGCGGGGGCCGTTAGCTCAGCGGTAGAGCAGCGGACTTTTAATCCGTTGGTCGATGGTTCGATCCCATCACGGCCCACCATATAGCGATCCAGCCGCGTCCCACGTCATCCCCGAGACTCGATGAAACCCGCATTCCTAGCGGGTTTTTTTGTGCGTGATGTCCTCTCTCATCCCGTTGCAGCCTGCCGAAAGTTGGGATACCGTTGGGGATACCGGAGCTGATTTGCATCGGTTTTCTCAATCGGTATCCCCAAGGACAGGAATCTTGAAGAAAGTAGCGAGGTTAACGGATGCGCGCGTGCGTCAGGCTGCGCCTGGAGATAAGCCTTACAACCTGTACGACTCGGGCGGTTTGTACCTGACAGTTTCTCCAACCGGTTCGAAGTGGTGGCGTTTGAAGTACCGGCACGCTGGAAAAGAGAGACGGATCGGATTAGGTGCATATCCAGAGGTGTCGCTGTCGAACGCGCGGGATGCGCGAGACAAGGCCCGCATGGCAATACGCGCAGGCAACGATCCAGGCCTGTTGAAGAGGGCCGAAAGCGCCAGATTGAAAGTTTCTGCTGCCAACTCGTTCGAGGCTGTTGCCCGCGAATGGCTGGCCATGAAGAAGAGCGGGTGGGTTGCGAGCCAATTTGAGAAGGAACGGCGGCGGTTGGAGATCCACGCCTTTCCCTGGATCGGCAAAACACCCATCGCGGATCTCGGTACCGCAGAAATCCGTCCACTGCTCGATCGCCTGGTGAGGCGGGGGACGCTGGACATGGCGCATCGTTTGCGCCAACAAATTAGTGCCGTCTTCCGGTATGCAGGGCGCGATGACCGTGTCAGTCGGGACCCGGCGGGCAATCTGGCAGGCACCTTGCCTGAGCACAGCAAACGGAGTTATGCGACGCTCACTGATCCAGATGACGTGGCTGCATTGCTGCGTGCCATCGATGGTTTTAAGGGACAGTTTCCCACTGCTTGCGCATTGCGTTTGGCCCCGTTGTTCTTTGTACGCCCCGGGGAACTGCGCGGCGCCGAATGGGCGGAAGTGGATTTTGCTTCGTCGGAATGGCGGATTCCAGCCATGCGGCGCAAACTCAAGAAAAAGCTGAAGGAGGATCCACAAACACCTTCGCATGTGGTGCCATTGGCTAGGCAGGCGGTCAAAATTCTTCGCGAGCTGCATGCACTCACTGGCCACGGAAAATATCTGTTCCCGGGGGTGCGCGATCCCAAACGCCCGATGTCGAATGCGACCATCAACGCCGCGCTGTGCCGCCTTGGCTACGACGGGGAAACCATGACCGGACACGGGTTCCGGCACATGGCATCAACGCTTCTGAACGAGCTGGGCTGGAATCCGGACGCGATCGAGCGACAGTTGGCGCACAAGGGGCAGGGCGTGCGAGCTGTTTACAACAAGGCCGCGTACATGGAGGAGCGTCGGAAAATGATGCAGGCATGGGCAGATCACCTTGACACCTTGCGTGCGCTTCCTCTTCCTTTGAAGCGATGCGCGTAAAAAGGGCAGGTGATAGAGAGAAATCGTAAGTCCGCGTTGCAGCCGATCTCGACTCAATAAGTAAAAGAAAGAAGGTATTCAATGGTGACGACTGCCAAGAAGCGAATTACTCTGCGTGAACTGCGCGAAAATCCCGAGCGTTACCCAGGAATCTTGAAGACTGCGGAGTCTTTCAAACCGTTGGTGGCGCGCTTCCTTGCCGCGAAGAAGGAAGCCGAACGCGTTTTCGAAAATCTGCGCTATGCCGACATGGACGAAGCGGTGGCGTACTGCCGGGAGCACCCGCTCAGCCCGGAGGCTGTCGCGGCGTTGATCCATGTCGCGCATCGCGCACTAACGTTGGAAAAGGCCAAGGCCGCCGTCTCGGCCAAGCTCGCCAATGATCCCAAGCAGGCGGCCATGCGGGAAACCTTCAAACTGTGGCTGGAGTGGCGCGCCGGCAAGACGGTGTACAAGTCCGCCGCCGCTTTCGCTCGCGCAGTGATCGCCAAGCATCCCGTCATTGAAAATCCCGTGACGGTGCAACGCTGGGTCACCGCGTGGTCGCGGGAAGCCGCGGCGCAGTGATATGCATTAAACGGGTTGCGTACATATCGTGCCGGCTGCGTAGCCATCGTTCGAGTTCGCATGATGAAGTCCGCGCACAGATGTAGATAGTAGGCATCGCCTCGTTCAAGGCCGCTCACGCAATCCGGCGCGGGCGCGAAAGGACCACTGCGATGCCGATTGATACAGATGCAACTATCGCTCCTGAAATTACTTTGTTGCGCCTTCCGCAAGTAAAGGCGCATACAGGACTGAGCCGCTCCGAACTCTATCGGCGCATGGACCGGGACGAGTTTCCGAAGCCTGTAAAGATTGGGCAAAGGGCGAGTGCCTGGAGCTCAGTCGAAATCCAAACCTGGATTGCCGAGCGCATCGCCGAGCGCGATGCGAAGAAACGCGCCTGATCGCTGCCATCGACGCGCGCGGCCGATTGCCTGCCAGCGCCGCCCATCTGACACAATTGCCTCTTGCGCGCGCCGTTCGTACGTGGGCGCACGTTGGCAGAAGGAGTTCTCGTGAAGCTTTCGCTTTGGTACGTGCCCGGAACCGACGAACAGATCGCCGCCGCAACCCGAGCCGCAGAGGCCGAACTTGAGAAACGCAGGGTCACCATCGAGGATGCTTTTGCAGCGACGGTAGAACTCAACGATCTCGACGACGAAGCTGAAATCGCGGAGATCATGCCGCAGGTGCTGGCGGTCAGCGCCTGGTATGCAGCCGAAAACGCGGCATTCGAGAAGATCGCTGAGCTGACCGGCGAATGGCCCTTGCAGGGCTCTCTGATCGTCGTTGAACCGCCCAAAAAGATGAGATCATCGTCCAGATAAACAGCCGATGCCGCTGATCCACAGCGGCCTGTCTCCACACTGCATTCCCTCGGCTGGAACACACCATGAAGACGCTCGTGATTGCCAACCAAAAGGGTGGCGTCGGCAAGACCACGCTGCTCGTGCACATAGCTCACTATGCAGCGGAAGCGGGAAACCGCGTGCTGGTGATCGACCTGGATCCACAACGGAACACGACAGCCAGTCTTGTCGAGTTCGCGAGCGCAGTGCCTGCTTCAGCGCTGTTCGAACCCAAGCCGCTTGAACTACCGTCGCCAGGAGAAGCTGGCATCGTGGCAGTAGGTGCCGATCCGGGCTTGCTCGAAGTCGATCGCGCCAAACCCGAAGTCATTTCAACGTTCGTCAATCACCTCCGCAGTTTTTCGGAGGCTGCGCAGTTCGACTTGTGCCTGATCGATACGGCGCCAGCACTCGGGGTGCGCATGCTCGCCGCGGTCGCGGCGGCATCTCACGTCATCTCTCCAATCGAGTTGCAGAGCTACAGCATCGCTGGCATTACCGCCATGCTGAAGACGATCTATGGCATCCGGCAGAAGTTGAACCCGGCGTTGCAGGTCATCGGCATGCTTCCCAGCCGGGTGAATTCCCACAGCCCCGCGCAGAAAGCAAATCTGGTTTCGCTCCTGCAGAGATACCCTGAGCTAGTGGTCCATAGAGCGATCCTGCTGAGAACCAGCATTGGCGAGGCGGCGAGCGAAAAGAAGCCCGTTTGGGCGATGCGAAAAACTTCGGCTCGCGAAGCCGGCCGCGAAATGAAAGGGGTCATTGCGCACCTCATTGAAAGGATGGGAGGGCTGCCGCATGGCGCTTGACCTTTCTTCCTTGAGCGACGTAGGCGCGTTGCTTCGGGCGCAGGACGAAGGCAAGGGGCTTCGCCGGGTCAGAGTGGATGTCATTCACCCGGACCCGAATCAGCCACGCAAGACCTTCGATCAAGAATCCTTGGATGAACTTGCGGAGAGCATCCGCGCAAACGGCATCATCCAGCCACCGGTAGTACGCGGTCGCGACGACGGCTATTTGCTGATCGCCGGCGAGCGGCGTTGGCGCGCGGCTCGTCAGCTAAGGCTGGAGATGATCGACGTGATAGTGCGCGATGATCTAAGCGCCCGCGCGCAGTTGGTCGAAAACATCCAGCGCCAGGAATTGACGCACTGGGAAATCTACCGCGTGGTGTCGGCTGAACTGGCGTCAGGTACGACCCACGCAGAACTGGCCCGGTCGCTCGGCAAGAGCCGAACCTGGGTCACCGCGTACGCAGCAGTGGACAACATGCCTGAGCCGATCGTATCCGCACTGCGAGAGGGCCGCATTACCGACATCACTACATTGGCCCACTTGCATCGTTTGCATGATGCGAGGCCAGCCGCTGCGACAGCGCTTCTCAACTCCTCAATGTCGATCAGCCGTTCAATGGTCGAGCGTGCAAGGGGCGAGGCACAATTGTCTTGCTCACTGGACAGCTCAATGCGGTCGCTTACGTCTACGGGCAAGAGCGATGCTTCCGAACCCCAGCAAGCGATCAAAGCGACGCGTGGAAGTCGCGATGACAATCCACTGGCTGAGCGCTCATCTCTATCGAAGCAGATGACTCTGCATCCACCGGTCCGAATTTTCGTTTTTTATGACGGCACAAACTGGATTGTTGATTATCACTGCCAGCAGCTTATAGACGGTGTGGCTTCAGTGCGGCTTGAAAGTGAAGAGCGCGGCTCCCTTTTCGCGCCGCTTGCCGCGTTAAAACTGCAATCCATCGAGTGGATTTGAAGATGCCGCCAAGAGCAACGGAATGTCAGCATGCTGACATTTTCTCGAGGAGGAATGGGCTAGTGCAGGATAGGGATGGCGCCCACGTTTGGCCCATTCCCGTCGACTCTAATTGTGTCGAGAAGCCGTCGTGCCAAACCTGAAAGCGCATTGCAGCCGGACGGTCAAGGATCGATTTCGGCTTGTTGCACAAACAGAAGGTCTGAGCGAGTCAATGCTTCTGCGGCGGATGGCGGTCGCGGTGATTACCGGCAACCGTGGCAGTGAGCTCGCCGCGTCCGAGGCGGGAATCCGAGGTGGACAGGGTGGCAAGAGCGGAAAGCTCTCGCTGCGCTTGCGGCCAGCCGAAATCCAAGCCATCCGAGCCTTGGCGGAACCCGAGGGTTATTCCGCGCAAGCATGGATTGTGCGCCTGCTGCGGTACCGTCTCGAAGGCGCGATACCGTTCGCCCGAGAGGAACTGGAGGTCCAGCGCGCCGCAATTCGCGAATTATCGGCCGTGGGTCGCAATCTCAACACGATCACGCACCGGTTGCTACGCAGTGGAGAATTCGACGTCAGCAATTTGAAACTCGATGCCTTGGCCAAGGCGATCGAGCAGCTACGCCGTGAAATGATCGCCACCATCACCCGGGCCACCTATCGCGCGCACCGCTCGGATGGCTGAATCGAAAGATAAATTGCTGCTTGGCCCGGCGGGTCTGGTCTTTCAGACACCAGTGCGGGCGAAGAAGCAGCGACGATCGTCCAGTGCACAAAAATCCGGGTTGTCACGCGCGCAGCAGATGAACGCAGCGCTGGGTCGGATCGGACGAGTCGCCGGTCGTCGGCCAGAGGTAATGGTGAAAATCACGGGGAGCGCGCGGGGGCGGCGCAGTTTGAGAGAACACTTGGCCTATATCACCCGCAACGGCAAGCTCGTCACTGAGCGCGAAGACGGCACCTTGATTGCAGGCGCCGCGAACGTACGCAGTTTGGCTGAAGAATGGTGGAGTGAAGCAAGCGTCGACCGTCCGGGCAGGGCGCGAGACACCATCAATCTGATTCTGTCGATGCCGTCAGGAACAGACCCCAGAGCCGTCGCAGAAGCGGCAAGGGCCTTCGCCCGGAAAAACTTCGGCGGCGAACACGACTATTTGCTCGCGCACCACAGCCAGGGCACCGACCCGAAACAACCTGAGAACCCTCACGCCCATTTAAGCGTGCTGACTAGAGGCCGCAACGGACAACGGTTAGATCCGCGCAAAAACGATTTGCAAGCGTGGCGCGATGCTTTTGCTCTTGAACTGCGTGCCCGCGGGATAGCCGCGGAAGCCACCCCGCGTCGCATGCGTGGCGTGGTCCAAAAAGGGCAGCGCCAGGAAATTCGACATATGGACGCGAGGCGCGCGTCGCGAGTAACTCAGTGGAAGTTGCAGCAAGCGGTCAAGACTTTGACATCGGGTAAAGACGAAGCGTCGTCGTTTGCGAAGACCGCGAAGGAGCGGCAACGAAAAACTCTCCGCGCTTGGAATATGCTCACCGCCGCGTTCGAGGAGGCCGGGCAGGTTGCCTTGGCTCAGGAGATAAAGCAGTTTGTGAGCGCGATGCCCTCGGCGCTGACCGAACGCGAACATTTCATTGCGAAGGCCAAGAAGTTGATGGAGGAGCGCAATCGCGATCGGGTAATTAAGTAATCGCAGCGGGCCACGGTCATCTTCGGGACTGAAGTTGAGGATTGGCCGACACCAGTCTATGCTGGTGGCATGAGGCATTCGCTCGACCCGCGTTCAGGTCTCTTTCGGAGCCTGCTGGCACTGGCGCTTTTGGCGTGGAGTGCGCTGGCGTTTAACGCGTTCGCGCATCCGATCGCAATGATCGGTGTGCCCGCTGCGCACGCACCAACAACCGCGAGTAAATCGCATTGCGATGGCATGGGCATGATGCACATGTCGTCGCGCACATCGCACCATCCAGTGCCGGCGCATCCGGCTGGCAGCGAACACGGTTGCTGTCAGAACGGCGGTTGTTACTGTGCTTCCTTGTGCAGCGCCATTGCCGCTGTACCATACCTTGGCGTACCGGTGCAGCCGGCACATGACCCCGCACTTTCATTGATCCACTCCGAACCGGCGCTGGCGCAATCCGCGCCACCCTTGCGACCACCCATCGCCTGACTCCCGATCGCGGCGCCTCGCGCCGCTCGTCCACGCGCGTGTATGCGACTCGCCTCGCGGTCAGCGCGCGTCTTGATCTTATCCAGCGCGTAATGCGCTATTCGGGAGTTTCACATGAAGGGTCGTTATCCGCTCGGCACGGACTCGTCGCCGATGTTTTCGCGCCGCCGTTTCGTGCAGGGCCTAGCGCTCGGTGGCGCTGCCGCCGCATTGGGCGTTTGGTCACGATCATCGTCGGCGCAGACGCGCCCGCCGGGCGTTCTCTCCGGCACCGAGTTCGATCTGGACATCGCACCGACGCCGGCCAACTTCACCGGACATCCGACCACTGCGCACACCATTAATGGTCAATTGCCCGCGCCGATCCTGCGCTGGCGCGAGGGTACCACCGTCACGCTGCGCGTGACGAACCGATTGCCGGTGCAAAGCTCGATCCACTGGCACGGCATCATCGTGCCCGCGAATATGGACGGCGTGCCGGGCATCAGTTTTCCCGGCATCGCGCCGGGTGAGACCTTCGTCTACCGCTTTCCGGTGAAGCAGAGCGGCACCTACTGGTATCACTCGCATTCGCACTTTCAGGAACAGAACGGCCCGTACGGGCCACTGGTGATCGAGCCGGCGAACGGCGAACGCAATCCGTCTGATCGCGATTACGTAGTGATGCTCAACGACTGGACCGATCTCGATCCGGCACGCATCTTCGCGATCCTGAAAAAACAAAGCGACTACTTCAACTTCAACCAGCTCACGTTGCCTGATTTTCTGCGCGACACCTCGATGCTGGGCTTGCGCGGCGCCTTGCAGGCGCGGCAGATGTGGAACCGCATGCGCATGAGCCCGCGTGACGTGATCGACGTAAGCGGCTTCACCTACACCTATCTGATGAACGGTGTGCCGCCGGCTGGCAACTGGACGGGCCTGTTTAAGCCGGGCGAACGCGTGCGGCTGCGTTTCATCAACGGCTCGGCGAACAGCTACTTCGACGTGCGTATCCCCGGCTTGAAGATGAGCGTGATCTCGGCCGACGGTCAGGACGTGTACCCGGTGCAGGTGGACGAGTTCCGCATCGCGGTCGCGGAAACTTACGACGTGATCGTGCAGCCGCAGGAAGACCGCGCCTACACCATCTTCGCGCAATCCATCGACCGCAGCGGATATGCGCGCGGCACGCTCAGCCCTCGGCCAAGCACGGAAGCCGAGGTGCCGACGATGGACGCGGTGCCTACGCTGACGATGGTCGACATGATGGGAGCGATGGCCCAAAGCCACGGCATGTCCGGAATGTCCAACATGCCGGGCATGGATCAAGGCGCGATGTCTGGCATGGGCATGCCATCGATGCCGGGAATGCAGCACGAACAAATGTCCGGGATGGACATGGGCGGCATGGTCAAGGCCCACCACGCCCGTACCGAGTACGGCAACCCCGGCGTGGACATGCACGTGGATATGCCGCGTACCGATCTCGACGATCCGGGTGTCGGCCTGCGCGGCAACGGCCGCCGGGTGCTGGCCTATGCCGATTTGCACGTCGTTGAAGGCCCAACCGATCTACGCAAACCCGATCGCGAGATCGAATTGCATCTCACGGGAAACATGGAACGCTTCGTCTGGTCGTTCGACGGCGTGAAGTTCTCCGACGCTCAACCCATCCATTTCAAATTCAACGAGCGGCTGCGGATCGTGCTGGTCAACGACACCATGATGAATCATCCGATCCACCTGCACGGCATCTTCAGTGAACTGGAAAACGAGCACGGTGAGGTGATCGCGCGCAAGCACACCATCAACGTGCAACCCGCTCAGCGCGTGACCTATGCGCTAACCGCCGACAACCCGGGTCGCTGGGCCTACCACTGCCATCTGCTCTACCACATGGAAGCGGGCATGTTCCGCGAAGTGGTGACGGCATGAACGAGAATATTTCTTTTTCCGCGAAGCGCTCCCGCGTTACGGCAGTTGCGTTTGGTCTGATGCTGGCAGCCCCGGCGATGGCGCAGGATGACATGCAAGGCATGCAGATGTCGCAACCGGCAAAGTCTTCATCGGCGCCGGCATCTGCCTCGTCCTCGCAAACCATGCATGGGATGGATATGGCCTCTATGCCTAGCATGCAGATGCCTGCGCACCCGGCCAAACCGAAGAAACAACAGCACAACCACACCGCCGCGCCGGCTCCGGCAAGCTCCGCACATGCAATGCACGACATGGATATGTCTTCCATGCCGGGCATGCAAATGCCTCGGCAGACCGCCCCCTCCCAAGCGGCGCCGGTACCTGCCCCATCTTCAGCGCAGCCGGGAACGGAAATGCAGGGCATGGACATGTCTTCCATGCAGCGCATGCCGGGCACGCAGCAGATGCCGATGCAACCTTCGCAACCAAAGGAAATGCAGCGCTTGGACAACGGCAACATGATCGGCACTCGGCCCATGCCCGATGGACTCGCTGAGAGTTCGCATGGCATGGACATGAATTCCATGCAGGGCATGGACATGTCGTCCATGCAGGGCGGCAAGGCGCCACCGGACGCGCGCAGTCCGGACTATTCGGACGGTTACCGCTACACCGACATGTCCGGCATGGAGATGTCCGATCACGCCAAGGAAGGCATGTTGCTGCTCGACCAGTTCGAATATGCGCATGACAACCACGGCAACAACGCCGTGTTCCTCGATGGCGAATTCTGGTACGGCGAGGACTTCGACAAGCTGTGGCTGAAGGCTGAGGGCGAATACACGCATGGCCGACTCGAAGACCTGCGCACGGAAGCGCTGTGGAATCACGCCATCAGCACCTACTGGGGCACGCAACTGGGCTTGCGCGAGGACTTCGGCGAGGGACCGAACCGCACTTGGGCTGCTTTCGGCGTGCAGGGCTTGGCGCCCTACTGGTTCGACACCGAAGGCACGTTCTACCTCAGCCAAGACGGTCGCACCGCGGCCCGCGTGCAATTCGAGTATGAGGAATTGCTGACACAGCGCCTCGTGCTGCAACCGAAGTTCGAGGTGAATCTGTACGGCAAGGACGATCCGCAACGCGGCATCGGCTCGGGTCTTTCGGATGTCGAGCTCGGGTTGCGCCTGCGCTACGAGTTCAAGCGCGAATTCGCTCCCTACGTCGGCGTGGTTTGGCGGCAGCGCTATGGGCGCACGGCCGACTTCGCGCGCGCACAAGGTCAACATGCCGGCGAATTGCAATTCATCGCCGGTCTCCATGTCTGGTTTTAAGAAGGCAAATCGCATGAAAAGACATACCGAACACGTCATCGTCGTTGTTGCCGTCCTGGTGCTGATCGCCATAGTGCTGGCGCTGTTTGGCTATTCCGGTCTGTACAACATCGGCGCCGACGATCATCACTGGTCGCTCACTTACAGCGCCATGCAGACGGTGCGCGACCGTTCCATCCATGTGCGTTCCGAAAACATCAAGGTGCCGAATCTTGACGATCCGCAACTGATCCTGAAAGGTGCGGGCCAGTACGCCGCGATGTGCACGAGCTGTCACTTGCAGCCGGGCGTAGAGAACTCGGAACTGCGCGAGGGCATGTATCCGCAGCCTCCGAACCTGTCGAAGATGCACGTAGATCCGCAGGACGCCTTCTGGGTCATCAAGCACGGCATCAAGATGAGCGCGATGCCGGCTTGGGGCGGCAGCCACGACGACCAAACCATTTGGAGCATGGTCGCGTTTATCGAAAAGCTGCCGGGCATGACGCCGCAGCAATACAAGGACATTGTTGCCAAGGCGCCGCCGGACGAAGACATGGACATGGATGAAGGCGATAGTCACAGCCACCATCATGGCGACACCGATGCGCGTCAAAACCAACACGACAGCGCCAGCGCGCCGGACATGTCCATGTCTGCATCGATGACCGGCATGAACATGGGGAATGCGGCATCCAACGCCGAACTGAAGCCTGGCGGCTCGCCGCAAGCCGAAGTCGCGGCACAAGCTTTCCAGGATGCGCTCGCAAACGGCGGTCGCGAGGCAGCCTTGGCGTTGTTGGCCGATGACGCACGCATCAGCGAAGACGGATCGAGCCAGAGCCGCGCCGAGTACGCCTCGCATCATTTGGGAAAGGACATTGCCTTTCTCAAGAACGCGCAAGTCAAACGGCTGTCACGCGTATCCGCCGAATCAGGCGATCGCGCACAAGTGGTCACGGAGAACGAAATCCTGGCCACGGCCAAAGGCAAGCCCGTCACGGTAGGTAGTCACGAAGCGATGCAACTGAAGCGCATCAACGGTGCATGGAAGATCATCGCGATCGACTGGCAAACGAAGTCGGAGGCGAAATAGTCATGCGATGCGCGCTGGTGTTGAAGGCGCTGCACGCGGGACTCCGTGCAGCCCCTCTCGTGGAACGAATGCATGCGGGAGCAAGCCCATGCTGGATGGCGTAATGCTGCTCTGGTTCCTGCTCACCGCGCTATCGGTGCTGTTCGTCGCCGTGGACATACGTTCCACGCCCGAGTCTCCAGTGCTGAAGTGGGGCTTCGTCTTGCTGACGGCCTATACCGGCCCGCTCGGCGCGTTTCTCTACGTGCTCGGCTGCCGCGAGCCGTTGTCGGGATTGCACGAGCAATACGTGGCCGTGCGCTGGCGACAGGTACTGGGTTCGACGATGCACTGCTGTGCAGGCGACGGCGTCGGCATCTTGGCGGGCGCGGTGTTTGCCAGCCTGATGCATTTTTCCGATGTCGTACATGTGGTTCTGGAATACCTGCTGGGCTTCGGGTTCGGCTGGACCATTTTCCAGGCGTTGTTTATGCGCGACATGATGGGCGGGTCGTACAAACGTTCCTTGGCGAAGACATTTTTTCCGGAATTGCTCTCCATGAATCTGCTGATGGCCGGCATGATTCCGACCATGATCCTGACGATGAAACACGTACCCGATGCTCACCATCCGGCCGACCCCGCCTTCTGGTTCTTGATGTCGATGTCGCTGCTGGTGGGGTTTCTCACCGCCTATCCGATCAACTGGTGGCTGGTTGCCAAGCACATGAAGCACGGCATGATGACCGTGCGTGTGCCGCAATCTGCGCTCGCGCAGGAGCATCGCGGCGGGCAGGAAAGTCCGATCCCGTCGAGTTCCGCGCATCGACACGCCGCGTCAGCAGACCAGCCTGGAATGTCGGATATGGGGAAAGTCGCACCCGCGCAGCTTGCGTGGATGACCCTGTTGTCTTTTCTCGCATTGGCCGCAGGCGCGGCTATTGCGGCGATCTGGGGCGGTGCGCCGATGGCGCTTATGTGAACTGGACATCGACGCTGAATTTCAAACGCAACTACCGCGTAACGAGGAGAACCGATCATGAGGTACATCGCAATGTCATTGAGCATCGCCGCGCTTCTTTGCGCGCCAGCACTGCTCGCTCAGCAGGAAACCCCGAGCAAGCCAATGCAGGACATGCCGATACAGAACATGCCCGGTATGAAAGGCATGATGCAATCCGGCAATGCCGAAGGTGTGGGTGTCGTGCAGGCCGTCGATGCGGATCAGGGCACCATCACGATCAAGCATCAAGCGATCGAGTCGATCCACTGGCCGGCAATGACCATGACCTTCAAAGCCGCCAAGCCGGAACTGCTGCAAGATGTAAAAGCCGGCGAGCATATCCGCTTTGGACTGCACACCGAAGGCATGAACGGCACGGTGACCTGGATCAAGCCTGACACGCAGTGAGCGTGCAGCCAGGGACGTTGCGATCAGGGACGGCGATGCAGGCGCGCCGCGCTTCGCCTGCTTCAAGGAAGAAGGAATACGCCATGACTCACCATTCCGCGGAACACCGCTCGCAGGCTATGAACGACTGCATCCTCGCTTGCCAGCAGTGCGAAGCCACGTGCCTCGAAACCATCAACTACTGCCTCGGCGAGGGCGGCGAACATGCCGACCCGCAGCACATCACGTTGATGTCGGCTTGCGCCGACATCTGTGATACCTGCGCACGAACAATGTTGCGAGGCGCCGAGGTGCATACGGTCGTTTGCAACGCCTGCGCCGAGGTGTGCCGGCAATGCGCGGCTTCGTGCGAACGCATGGGCGACGATGCCGAGGTGAAACGCTGTGCGGAAGCCTGCCGCGGCTGCGCCGAGGCTTGCGCAGCGATGTAGCGAACATGCGCTCCGCGATTCGCTGGGCGCTTCCGGCCGAATGATTGAACGGAGGACCGTCAAGACCGGGATCAAGCAGATTACCGCCGTTCCCGGTCTTGAGGCAGAAAAGCAAAGGGGGAACATCCAATGTTTGCGCGGCTGATCGACCTGTTCCTGATCATACGCAGTGTTGATCTTTAAGCAGAGGTGATCGCATGTCCATCGTCTACGGCGCAGCCAGACAGTTGCTGAAAACCGTGCCGGGACTGCGTCGGTTCGCAGATTCCCCCAGTGGCCAAGCGCTCAGGTATCGTCTCGCCCTTCACTTCGAGGATCGCCCCGGATTCACCTTTACGCAGTTCCATCGTCTTCCTGCGCAATTGGATGCGCTTGTCGGCCCTGTACTTGACTTTCTCGAAGCGCACCGACGGCCAGACCCAATTCGCATCGTGGTTATCGGATGTTCTACGGGCGCGGAACCGTTCACGGTCGCGTCAGTGCTGCTCGAGCGCCGGCCGCAACTGGCGTTCGCGATCGATGCCTATGACATCGATCCCGATGTGCTCGCGATCGCCCGTGGGGCAAGCTATTCCATCGACACGGTGCACGCCAATCCATTGGTTACGGCCGACTTCGTCCGAAGTACCTTTGAACAAGAGGGTGATCGATTGGTCGTGAGGCCGGAGATCGCTCGTCGAGTTCGCTTTGAACAGGCCGACGCGTTGAGTCCGGATTTCCGGCTAAGAGTTTCGACGGCCGACATCGTCATGGCGCAGAATGTGATGTGCAATCTGCGCCGGCCCCTTGCAAGGCGCCTGTTCGACAACATTGCGGCCTTGTTGAAGCAACGTTCGGCATTGTTCATCGATGGCATGGATCTGGACATGAGAGAACGGTGCACACGCATCTGCGGCCTCGTTCCACTCGCGTACGAGCTGCAGCGCATTCACGACGAAGCACGATTGGTGCGCGGTGAACGCTATCCGCACTTTGCGACAGGCCTGGAGCCGTTTTCGCAACGGCACCGGAACCATGAGCGGCGTTACTCAACCATCTTCCTGCGCGATTCCTGACGTCGGGTAAACCAAGATCAGGACTAGTTGCATGTTGCTGCATCTCTTCTTGATTCCCAGCAGAGCACCGCCGCTGGCCTCCGTTAATGGAGAGTAACAGTCAATGATGTTGGCCGAAGCCATGCCCGGTTAGGTGCAACACTATGAATGTCAGCACGAGCATTGCGATCACGCCGAGAAAAAGCTTCGGACCCAAAGGCATTCCGGACACGAATGGCTGGCTTGCTATTGCTCGCTGCGGCTGTGTGCGCCGACCATGGGTAGTCAGTCCCCACGGCTTGTACACCGCCAGCGCCAGAATCGTGAGCAGCACGGCGATCGCAATAGCCGGCGCGCGTACCAGTTCGATTTTCAAAGGATCGAGCATGGCGCCCGTCAACAGGGGTGCATTCGTTCCAGCAGCTTCCTTCGCCGCCACGCCGACGACTTTGAATTGGTGCATCAGCAGCGCCGCTGTCGCCACGATCGCCAGTCCGAACTTGGCCGTAATCCAGTAATAGCGAAACAGTCCCCAGGCCGAGCCAAGCGCCTGAAGCAGTCCAGTGGCAAGCGCACCGAAGCTCAAGGGACTCACCACGAACCGGCTGATCTGGTCCATCGCGACATAATTGCCGCGCATGACTTCTGGCTCCCGGCTGGTCAATGCGGCAATGCTCAGAGCCAGGAATGCGGCGACGGCGCCCAGCCAGCCGACCGTGCAGGCGATATGCGTGGTGAGAAGGAATTTGCGGATTTTCGGAGTCATCGAGGTACGCGCTTGGCAGTTTTATTGGGTTTTTCTTCTAATCTGCGCGACTCAAGGGCACCCGCGAGCGCATATGCCCGAAGCACGGCCGAATGTCGGTAGAGCAGGTCTGTGCCTTGGATCAGGAATTGAGCGATGGCCTCCAGTTGCCGCGTATCGAACTTTTCCAGCACGTTCGCGAGTTCCTGATGCAAGGGATGGAACACGGCATGTAGTTCGCGTATGCGCGAGGTCTGCGGCGACAAGATCTGTCGTCGTCCGTCTTTGGCGTCTGCCTCCCGCCGCACGAACTTCGCTTGTTCCAGACGGTTGATCACGCCTGTAATGGCGCCGCTGGTGATCCCGGTGAGCGCGACCAGTTCGCTGCCCGACATCGGCCCGTGCTCCCGCAGCAGATCGAAGACTTTGTGATCCGTCGGGCCAAGGCCCAGGCGTTCCGCCAAGGCCTGATGGAACAACACGGCCGCTGTGCTGTTGCGGTGCATCTGCCGCGTCACGATCTCGTGGATGAGTTCATCCTTGTGTTTGGCTGACATGTAAAGGCTCTGCTAATAGCTTAGTTGATAAGCTACTGTGTGAATATGACATTGTCAAAGAGGACGGAATTCCCGTTTGACTCTGGACCATAGTCCATGGTTTAGACTGGCCGCATGAACATCCAACCGAGAATACATCTGACCATCGGCGCGGTCGCGCGCAACGCGGGCGTCCCGATCGATACCATCCGCTATTACGAGCGCGAAGGCTTGTTGCCTGCCCCGCGCCGCCGCGACTCCGGATATCGCGATTACGACCGCAGCACCATCGATCGCCTGAAGTTCATCCGCCGCGCCAAGGCGCTGGGTTTCACACTGGATGACATCCGCGAACTGCTGGCGCTGTCGGCCGATCACGAGAAAGGCGTGCGCAACGTCAAGCAGCGTGCGGAAGTACGGCTGGCGAAGCTGGAGCTGCGCATCCAGGAATTGCAACGCATGCGGCGGGGCCTGAAACACCTCATCGAGCGATGTCCGGGGCGCGGCGATCCCGATGCCTGCCCGATTCTGCACGCCTTGACCCAGGACCTGTCCGATGAGTGAGCAATTGCCCGCGCACGAACATCACCACGAGCATGAACCTTCGGTACAAACCGAGGGCTGCTGTGGACACTGCGAGGCGGAACCGGCGGCGAATCGGGTTGCCGATCCGGTCTGCGGAATGCAAGTCGATTCCGCATCGACGGAGCATCACGCCGAACACCAAGGTCAGGCATACCATTTTTGCTCGGCGCGTTGTCGTGAGAAGTTCGTCACCGAACCCGGGCGCTACCTGGAACTTGCGTCCGCCGCGCAACCGCGCAGCCACGATGAGGGCGTGGTCTACATCTGCCCGATGCATCCGGAAATCCGGCAGATCGGTCCCGGTGTGTGCCCCATCTGCGGCATGGCGCTGGAGCCGTTGATGCCAGCCTCCGAAGAAGACGACAGCGAGCTGCGCAGGGTGCGGCGAAAATTCTGGATTGCCGTCGTGCTGGCGATTCCGCTGTTTGCGGTGGCGATGGTGCCGCATGTATTCGGCGCGCAATTCGCTGGAACAGCGGCCCATGTGCTGCGTTGGGCCGAACTGATCCTGGCCGCGCCTTTGGTGTTGTGGCTGGGCCTGGACTACTACCGGCGCGGCTGGATGGGTGTGCGCAATCGCTCACCCAACATGTACACGCTGATCGGCCTGGGCGTGCTGGTCGCGTTCGTTTACAGCCTGGTCGCGACCTTCGTGCCGCAGATTTTTCCACCGCGCACCCGCGATGCGCGCGGCATGATCGGCGTGTACTTCGAACCAGCCGGCGTGATCGTGGCGCTGGTACTGCTCGGCGAATGGCTGGAAGTGCGTGCGCGCGGCAAGACTTCGGCGGCGATCCGGCGGCTGCTCGATCTTGCGCCACGGCAAGCGCGGCGCATCGAGGCCGATGGCGAGGAACGCGACGTGCCGATCGAACAGGTACACGTCGGCGACGTGCTGCGCATCCGCCCCGGCGAAAAGATTCCGGTGGACGGTGCAGTGCTGGAAGGGTCGAGCAGCGTGGACGAATCCATGCTGAGCGGCGAACCGATGCCCGTCGGCAAGCGCCCGGGTGACCGATTGACCGCCGGCACCGTGAATGCCAACGGCTCTTTGACGATGCGCGCCGACAAGATCGGCAACGAAACCGTGCTGGCGCAGATCGTGGCGCTGGTGGCGCAGGCGCAGCGTTCGCGCGCGCCGCTGCAGCGGCTGGCCGATCGGGTCTCGCGCGTGTTCGTACCGGCGGTGATCGTGATCGCGATCCTGACCGGCATCACCTGGTTCCTGATCGGGCCGGAACCGCGCATCGCGTACGCGATCGTGAACGCGGTGGCGGTGCTGATCATCGCCTGTCCCTGTGCGCTGGGTCTGGCCACGCCGATCTCGATCATGGTCGCCAGTGGCCGCGGTGCCGAAAGCGGCGTGTTGTTCCGCGATGCCGCGGCGATCGAAGCACTGGCGCAGGTGGACACGCTGGTGCTGGACAAGACCGGCACGCTGACCCAAGGCAAGCCGAGCCTGAGTGACGTGGTCACCCTCAGCGACATGGCCGATGATGAAGCGCTGACTCTCGCGGCCAGCCTGGAAGCGATGAGCGAGCATCCGCTCGCACGCGCGATCGTGGCCGGTGCCCGCGAGCGCGGCCTGACATTGCTCCCAGTCACCGACTTCAACGCCATCACGGGACAAGGCGTGCGCGGCAAGGTGAGCAATCGCGAGGTTGCGCTCGGCAACGCAGCGTTGATGGAGTCATTGCACGTCACGCTGCCGAAAGACGAACGTCTCGACGCCTTGCGCGTTTCGGCGAAGACGACCATGTACCTGGCCGTTGACGGCCAAGTTGCCGGTGCGCTGGCGGTCGAAGACGCGATCAAGCCGGAAGCGCGCAAACTGCTCGATGCGTTGCGCGCCCAAGGCTTGCGAATCGTGATGTTGACAGGCGACGCCGAACCGACCGCGCGATCAGTGGCCGATGCGTTGGGGATCGAGGAATACGCGGCTGCGCAGACGCCGCAAGACAAGGCGAAGCGGATCGAGGATTTGCGCAACGGAGACGCCAAGGTTGCGATGGCCGGCGATGGCATCAACGATGCGCCGGCGCTGGCGGCGGCCGATGTGGGCATCGCGATGGGCGACGGCACCGACGTCGCGATGGAAAGCGCGCAGGTGACCTTGTTGAAAGGCGAGCTCGGCGGACTCCTGCGCGCCCGCAATCTGTCCGCACAGACGGTGCGCAACATCCACCAGAACCTGGGCTTCGCCTTCGCCTACAACACGCTCGGCATCCCGATTGCGGCGGGCGTGTTGTACCCGGTGTTCGGCTGGCTGCTGAGCCCGATCATCGCGGCGCTGGCAATGAGCCTGTCCTCGGTTTCGGTCATCGGCAACGCCTTGCGTTTGCGCAAGGCGCGGCTATGAAGCTAGGGACTCACACGTACCACTACGCTGCCGAGTAGGCGCACGTGCTCTTTCATTGAGCGCTCGACTGCGGCAGCGATTGCTTCGCCCTCGCGCACCGACAACGCGGGATCCACTTGAACCTCGATGTCGCTGTGTACGCGATGACCAACCCAGCGCGCACGCGCGTCGCGCACCGATATCACACCTGGCACATGGGTCGGTGCGTGTTCGATTTGAGCGAGGATTCCCGGTTCGATTCCATCAATAAGCCGCAGCCACACTGAGAGTGCAGCATCCTTGACGATAAACAGGATCGCGATAGTGATCAGCAAGCCGACGATCGGGTCCAGGATTGCTAAGCCAAAGGCCGTGCCGATCACGCCGATCAATACGGCGAGACTGGTGAAGCCATCGACGCGCGCATGCTGACCATCCGCAATCAGCGCCGCCGAACCGATGTCGCGGCCGACGCGGATACGGAACACTGCCACCGCTTCATTGCCGATAAAACCGACAACCGCCGCCGCCGCGACCCAGCCCAAATGCGTCATGGGATGCGGATGGATGAGTTTCAATACCGATTCATAACCGGCCACGCAGGCAGAGAAGAAGATCACCAGCACGATAATGACGCCGGCCACATCTTCGGTTTTGCCATAGCCGTAGGTGAAACGCTTGCTGGCGCCGCGCTGGGTCAGAGCGAACGCGATCCACAGCGGAACGCTGGTGGTGGCGTCGCCGAAGTTGTGGATCGTGTCGGCGAGCAGCGCGACCGATCCACTGAACAACACGATCGCCAGTTGCACGATCGCTGTAGCTCCCAGTCCCACCAGTGAAATCTTGAGCGCGCGGATGCCCCGTTCGTCGGACTCCATGCTCGCGTCCACGCGCTCGGCAATGTCATGGGTGTGGCCGTACAAGCTGCGCACCCAGCCCAGAACCCCCCCACCCTGATCGTGACTGTGGTGATGATCGTATTCGGGCGAGTGATCATGGCCGGAAACATCTTCGTCCCCAGCATGGCTGTGGGAATGGCGAGAATTCATTTCAGATAAGTCCTGAGCACAGCAATCAAATCTTCCGCGGCCCGCATCTGGTCTGGTGTGGCCTTGCGGTGCTCGTCGAGCACGTGCTCGCGGATATGGCCTTCCATGACTTGGCCGAGCAAGCCATCGATCGCACCCCGGCAGGCCGCAATTGTGTGCAGGATGTCCGCCGGCTCGCGCTCCTCGATCAGAGCCCTTTCGATGCCGTTTAATTGTCCACGTAACCTGCGGACGCGATTTAGAAGCTTGGCTTTGTCGCGGATGGTGTGTGTCACACAAATACTATACCCTGATAAGGTATATCGCAGCCAACTGGATGGTCATTGAAAAAGTGCTGTAAAGTAAAGGCGTGAAACGGCTTTTTCGCCCGAACCAACGAACCCGCGTGCGGCTGACGCTGCTGGCGGTGCTTGCGCTGCTGTTCCAGCAGGTGGCGTTCGCGTCTTACCTGTGTGGCGCTTCGGAATTGCCTACGAGTGATGTCGCAATGAATGCACATTGCGCCGGCATGCCGATGACCCAGCAGAAGCAGGCGCCGGCGTTGTGCGCGCAGCATTGCGCGCAGCAAACCGCTTCGACGCAGGATGCGCGCTTGCCCAATGTGCCGCCGTTGTCGCTGCCGGCGCTGCTACCCGCCCAGCCGCTCGTGCAAGCATTGCCGGTCTTCACCGCCCAGTACGGGCAGAATGCTGCGTGGCGACGATCCGGCATTCCGCCCACGCTGCGCTTCCGAGTCCTGCTGATCTAGACCTCCGCGTGTTCCTCCGCGGCTGCATTCGCAGCCGTGGCCGATCGTTTGCGGAGGTCTTATGCGTTTTTCCATGCTTCGGCGGCGCTGGCGCGCGCCGCGTTTCCTGATTGCCTTGGTATTGGCGTTGATCGCACAGCGGTTATGTGCGGCCAGTGATGATTCGGCGCTGACGCTCGATGCGGCGACACGAATCGCAGCGTCACAGGCGCCACAAGTGCAGGCGCAATTGCTGCGCGCACAAGCGGCGCAAGACGATGCCGTGCGGGCAAGACAACTGCCCGATCCGAAGCTGATCGCGGGGATCGACAATCTCACCGCGACCGGTCCGCAGGCGTTCGACGCTTCGGCCGATTTCATGACCATGCGCAAGGTCGGCCTGATGCAGGAGATCCCTGCGCATGCCAAGCGCGAGGCCATGGGCGATGTCGCGCAAGCCGATGTGCAACTTGCCAACGCCAACAGCGTGGTCATGCGGCTCGATGCGAAACGCGCCGCCGCGAACGCCTGGGTGATGCTGTGGGCCGCGCAGCGCGAACGCACATTGCTGGACGAGTTGCGCGAGCAATCCGCGCTGGCGGTGAAAGCGACGAAAGCGAATCTCGCCGGTGGTATCGGCAATGCGACCGATGCGCTGTCCGCGAAAGCTGCCGCCGTGGAACTCGAAAACAAGATTGACGCGGCGGATGCCGACATCACCGCCGCGCGCGCGGCGCTGCAACGCTGGATCGGTGATCGCGCCAACGATGCGCTGGCCGAACCACCGGATTTTTCCGATCTACGCGCCTCTCCCGCACAATTGCACGCTGATGTGGACCGGCAGGCGCCGCTGCTGGACTGGAGTGCGCGCGAAGATCAGGCGCAGGCCAGACTCGATCTCGCCAAGGCCGGAAAGCATCCGGACTGGAGCGTAAGCCTGATGTACGGCGAGCGCATCCATCGCACCGATATGATGAGCCTGGAAGTCGGTGTCAGCCTGCCGATCTTTCCCGGCAACCGGCAGGATCGCGACATCAGCGCGCGCTACGCCGAACGCGATGCCGTGCGGGCCGAGCACGAGGATGCTCGCCGCGCGCAGCGTGAAGCGGTCGCCGCGGCCATCGCCAAATGGCAAGGCGACGACAAGCAGGTGCGGCGTTATCGCGACGAGTTGCTGCCGCTGGCGGCCGATCGCGCGCGTACAGCGCTGGCGCTGTACCGCGGCGGTGGCTCGCTACAACCTTGGCTGGAAGCGCGCCGCGACGAGATCGATACGCGCATCGCTTATGCGAACGCACTTGCCGCCTGGGGCAAAGCCTGGGCGGCACTTGCCTACCTGATTCCCGATTCCGGTTCGACTGCGGAGACGCCGTGATGAGACGCATTCTTTTCTTTGTCGGGGCGGCGGTCGCCTTGGTCGTGGCCGGCATCATCGGCTACTTCATCGCGCGGCAGTCCATGCCAGCCGCATCGGGCAGTGCAACCGCATCTTCGCAATCTTCGGGCAAGAAGATTCTCTATTGGTACGACCCGATGGTGCCGGAGCAGCATTTCAATCATCCGGGCACTTCGCCGATGGGCATGCAGATGGTGCCCAAGTACGTCGAGCAGAACGGCAGCGCAGGTCGGAACGTGGTGCGTATCGATCCGGCCGTCGAGCAGAACCTCGGCGTGCGCAGCGAAGTGGTGAAAACCGGAACGCTCCCCGACACGCTGCACGTGCCCGGCACCATCGCGTGGGATCAGCGCCTCGCCGTCACCGTCAGCGCACGCACGGATGTCACCATCGAAAAGCTGTACGTACGTGCGCCGTACGCGACGGTCAAGGAAGGCCAGCCGCTCGCGGAAATCCTAGCGCCGCAATGGAGCGCGGCGGCGGCGGAATATTTCGCGTTGGGCAACGCGAAGTCGGCCGATGCTCGCGCACTGCGCGGTGCTGCGCGTGCGCGCCTGCATGCATTGGGCATGGATGACGCAACGATTCGCGGACCGCGCGCGGGCAGCGGGACAATCACCTTGCGTGCGCCGATGGATGGCGTGGTGAGTGCACTCGATGCCACGGAAGGCCAGCAGATCAGCGCCGGTGCGCCGATCATGCAGTTGAACGGACTCGATACCGTGTGGGTGGATGCCGCCATCCCGCAGGCGATGAGCGGTGGCGTCCGCGCCGGCACTCCGATCATGGCGACAGTCAGTGCGCTGCCCGGTGAAACCTTCCAAGGCCAGGTAGAAGAACTGCTGCCCGAAGTGGACCCCTCCACCCGCACCCAGCGCGCACGCATCGTGCTGCAGAACCCGAAACGCGATCTGGCGCCGGGCATGTTCGCAAATCTGCGCATCAAGGGTACGGCGCATGCCGCGCATCCGCTGGTACCGGACGAAGCGATCATCGCCGACGGCACCGCGACGCGTGTCATTGAGCGATTGCCGGATGGCAGCTTCAAACCGGTGCGGGTGAAGACCGGGCGCTCGTCAGACGGCCTGACCGAAATCCTTGCCGGCCTGCGCGGCGGCGAACGCATCGTCACCTCGGGACAGTTCCTGATTGATTCGGAAGCGAGCTTGTCCGGCGCGCTGGAGCGGTTGAACACCGGCCCAAAGCCGACGCCCGCTGCAAGCAATGGAGGCATGTCCGGCATGAACATGCCCGCTGCCCCGCCTTCAAGCAACTCGAAGATGAACGCGATGCCTGGCATGCCGATGCCCGCATCGTCGGCTTCGAGCGGTCACGGAGCGCACCCATGATCGCTCGTCTGATCCGCTGGTCCATTGCCAATGGCGGCATGGTGCTGCTTGCCGCGCTGGCGCTCGCCATTGCCGGTGTCATCGCGCTGCTGCGCACACCGCTCGACGCGCTGCCCGACCTGTCGGACACGGAAGTCATCGTGCACACGTCCTGGCCGGGTCAGGCGCCGCAACTAGTCGAGGATCAGGTCACCTATCCGCTGGAGACCACGATGCTGTCGGTGCCGGGCGCCACGGCGGTGCGTGGCTTCTCGTTCTTCGGCGACTCCTACGTCTACATCCTGTTCGAGGACGGCACCGACCCCTACTGGGCGCGCTCTCGCGTGCTCGAATATCTGAGCCAGGCGCGCGACAAGCTGCCGGCCGGTATCAGCCCGGCGCTCGGTCCCGATGCCACGGGCGCCGGCTGGATCTACGAATACGCACTCGTTGATCGCACTGGCCGCCATGATCTGGGCCAGTTGACCGCGCTGCAGGACTGGTTCATGCGCTACCGGTTGAAGACCGTACCGAACGTGGCCGAAGTTGCGACGGTGGGTGGCATGGTGCAGGCGTGGCAGGTCGTTATTGATCCGCTGGCGCTGGCCACGCGCGGATTGACCGTGCCGCAGGTCGAGAACGCGATCAAGCAGGCCAACGGCGCCAGCGGCGGTTCGGTGATCGAACAGGGCGAAGCCGATCTGATGGTGTCCAGCGAAGGCTATCTGCAATCGCACGAGGACTTCGCGCGCATTCCGGTCGCCACCAACAAGGATGGCACGCCGGTGCTGCTGGATGAGGTAGCGACGATCCGTCGCGGACCGACCGTGCGCCAAGGCATCGCCGAACTCGACGGCCAGGGCGAGGTGGTCGGCGGGATCGTGATCATGCGTTACAACAAGAACGCGCTCACCACCATCAACGCGGTCAAGGCGCGGCTCGCGAAGTTGCAGAAGAGCTTGCCGCCGGGCGTGCAGATCGTACCAACCTACGACCGCTCGAAGCTGATCCATTCCGCGGTCGGCAATCTCGGCGAAAAACTGCTGGAGGAATTCATCATCGTCGCGCTGGTCTGCGCGCTGTTCCTGGGGCACCTGCGTTCCTCGCTGGTCGCGGTGTTCACGCTGCCGCTGGGCGTGCTGGCCGCCTTCATCGTGATGGATTGGCAAGGCGTCTCGGCCAACATCATGTCGCTGGGCGGCATCGCGATCGCGATCGGTGCGATGGTCGATGCGGCGGTGGTGATGATCGAGAACACCCACAAGCATCTGGAGGCGTGGCATCTCGCGCCTGAGGATCGTGGTGAACCCACCGCGCGCGAACGCTGGGAGTTGATCGCGGAAGCGGTCGCCGAAGTCGGCCCGGCGCTGTTCTTCAGCCTGCTGGTGATCACGCTCTCCTTTGTACCGGTGTTCGCCTTGCAGGCGCAGGAAGGCCGGTTGTTTAAGCCGCTCGCCTTCACCAAGACCTATTCGATGGCGGCGGCGGCCGGATTGTCCGTCACGCTGATTCCGGTGCTGATCGGATATCTGGTGCGCGGGCGCATCCGCCCCGAGCACGCCAATCCGCTTAATCGCGCATTGACCGAACTCTACCGGCCGTTGATCGCATGGGTGCTGCGTGCGCCGCGCACGGTGCTGATCGTCGCGGCGATCGTGCTGGTCTCTGCGTTGCTGCCGATATCGCGGCTCGGCTCGCAGTTCATGCCGCCGTTGAACGAGGGCACGCTGCTGTACATGCCGACCGCGTTGCCGGGGATATCCGCCGGCAAGGCTGCGCAGTTGTTGCAGCAAACCGATCGCATGTTGAAGACGGTGCCGGAAGTCGCGCACGTGTTCGGCCAAGCCGGCCGCGCGCAGACCGCCACCGACAACGCGCCACTGGAGATGTTCGATACCACGATCACTTTCAAGCCGCAGGATCAGTGGCGTCCCGGTATGACCATGGACAAGCTAAAAGCGGAACTCGATCGCGCGGTGAAGGTGCCGGGCCTCACCAACCTGTTCGTGTATCCGATCCGTACCCGCACCGAAATGCTGTCCACCGGCATCAAGACGCCGATCGGCATCAAGGTGCTGGGGCCCGACATCAACGAGCTGCAACGCATCGCCCGGCAGATCGAGAACGTGGCGCGCACGGTGCCTGGCGTCAGTTCCGTCATCGCCGAACGCAGCGCCGGCGGGCGCTACGTGCAAGTAAAAGTCCACCGCGATGCCGCTGCGCGCTACGGCTTGACCCAGCAGGACGTGCAATCGCTGATCAGCACCGTCGTAGGTGGCGAGCCGATCGGCCAGACCGTGCAGGGTCTGGAGCGCTTTCCGATCGTGCTGCGTTATCCGCGCTCGGAGCGTGATTCGCTGGCGAGCCTGCGCGCGCTGCCGATCGTGGCGGCCAACGGCGCACAACTCACCTTGGGCCAGGTCGCCGATCTCGTCGTGACCAACGGCCCGCCGATGCTGAAGAGCGAAGACAGCGTGCCGACCACCTATGTCTATGTGGACACGCCGAGCGGCGATCTCGGCGGTCTGGTGACATCGCTGAAACAGGCGATCGCGCAGCAGGTGAAGTTGCCGCCCGGCTACACGCTGGGGTGGGCCGGGCAATTCGAGTATCTGCAGCACGCGAA
>NZ_DAIOEU010000058.1:0-28857 GCF_036746095.1 Dyella sp. | reverse complement strand
TTGAATCGTAGCCAGCGCACGTCATGATTACGCGATGAAGGATGATGCTAGCACGCAGAACGAGGCTCTCGCGGGTCACCTGCTGGATCATTACGCCGGCCGTATCGCGCGGGTGCAGCGGCCGTACGTGCTTGGCCTGTCCGGCCTGCAGGGCAGCGGCAAGAGCACCCTGGCACGCGTGATCAAGACCCAGGCCGAGCATCGCGGCTGGCCGACGGAAGTGCTTTCGCTGGATGACTTCTACTACTCGCGCAGCGAACGCGAGGCGCTCGCCCACCAGGTGCATCCGCTCTTGAAGACCCGCGGCGTGCCCGGCACGCACGAGATCGAGCTGCTGCTTTCCGTGCTGACCGCCTTGCCGAATGCATCGGAAAAATTTCCGGTGACCTGGCCGCGCTTCGACAAAGGCCGCGATACGCGCATGCCACCGTCGCGTTGGCCACGCGCCACCCGTCCACCGCGCCTGGTGGTGATGGAAGGCTGGGCGCTCGGCCTGCGGCCGCAACTGGAAAGCGCACTGGAAGAGCCGGTGAACGAACTGGAACGCGTCGAAGATCCAGACGGTCGCTGGCGCCATTGGGTCAACAAGCAGTTGCGCGCGTATCAACCCTTGTGGCGCAAGCTGGACGCCCTGATCGTGCTGCAGGCGCCGAATTGGGAAGTGATCCGCGAGTGGCGTAGCGAAACCGAGAAGGAACTCCTTGCTCGTGGCGCACCGCTGGCGATGGACGCCGCCGCCATGCAGCGCTTTTTATTTCATTTCGAAAGACTCAGCCGGCACGCCCTGGCCACCCTGCCGGTGCTCGCTGACACCTGCGTGGAATACGACACTCATCACCATATGACGGGGCTCAGCCACAACTGAGCCGCGGATGTCTGCAGGCTGGGATGACAATCCCAGCATCTACATGAGCGCCGCCGTCCGATGCATTTCGGAAAAGTTCTATTGTCCGAATAGTTCGCCTCACCATAATCGACGCACAGCCCATCCTGGTGAAAACCGTACTGCCACGCAGACGATTCGCTCGCGTTTTTCGTCAACGACCAGGTCCCCAACATGACACATCCATTCACGCGTGTAGGACGCTGCGCCGCTACTGATTGAATCCATGGTGCCACCGGCCGCGTTACGGAAAACACTCGAGAGCTGCGCAGCATGATGCCTACCCGATCAAGCCACGAAACCCTTTCTTCCGTCGAGCGCCGCGTCCGCGTCGTGATCGCTGACGACCATCCGCTGCTGCTGGCCGGACTGGTGCATGAACTGCAAGGACAGGCTGGCGTACGCATCGTCGGCACCGCCAGCAATTCGACCGCGCTGGTGGATTTACTCGAAAAACATCCCGTCGACATCGTGATCTCGGACTACGCCATGCCCGGCGGCAGCCATGGCGATGGCATCACGCTGTTCGGCCTGCTTCGCCAGCGCTTCCCACACGTGCATCTGATTGCCTTGACCATGATGAGCAACGCCGACGTGATTCGCGCGCTGCTGGCACAAGGCATCCATTGCATCCTCAGCAAGGCCGATCCGCTGGAATACCTCACCACCGCGCTATACGCCGCACTCGCCGGCAAGCGCTACCTGTCGCCCAATATTGAAACCGTCGTGCAGCGGCATGGCATTCAGGGTGGCAGTTCGTCATCGCGCACACGCCACCTCTCGACCCGCGAACTGGAAGTGGTGCGATTGTACGTATCGGGCCTCACCATCAGCGAGATCGCCCGGCGCCTCGATCGAAGCAAGCAGACAGTCAGCACGCAGAAGATGAGCGCGATGCGCAAGCTAGGCATCACCCGCGATGCCGACCTCATCAAATACGGCATCGAAGAACAGCTCACCTCGCAGAGTGCCGAGCCCCACCACGAAGCGAAACACCGGCCGGCTTCCGACACGCCGGACAGTTGATGCCGAGCTATTCCGCGGACGACGCACCGTTATCCAGCAACGCCGCATATCCCTTCAGGGTATCGGGCCAGCCGAAGCGAAAGCCGCTGGCCTTCAGTCGTGCGTTGCTCAGTCGTTTGCTGCCAACGCCCGATGGTGCGGAGCCCTCCGACGGCTTCGGCGCGCCAACCAGGGTGGCGAGGCCGTCGTAAAGAACATCCAGTGGCAAAGGCGTATCGTCGGCGCCCACGTAGAGCCCTTGATGGTCGCGCAATGTGAGCAAATGCACGATCGCCGCCGCGGCGTCGTCCACGTGGATGCGATTGGCCCAGTGGCTGGATTGCCGTGGCGCGCCAGCCTGACCGGCACGCAGGCGATCGATCAGTTGCAGGCGTCCGGGGCCATACAAACCGGCCAAGCGCAGCACGATCGAGTCGAACGGATAGTCCTGCAAGGTCCGTTCTGCTTCCCGCAAGATCCGGCCGTTGAAGCCCAGCGGCGCAGGCGGCGTGGTTTCATCCACCCACTCCTCGCCATGCTCGCCATAGACAGCGCTCGACGATACGAACAGCACGCGTTGCAATGACGCGGCATCCAGCACATCGAGCACATTGCGCAGGCCGGCTAGAAAAACCGCGCGGTAAACGTCTGCCTGGCGCGCGTCCGGAGCCGGCAGGAAGACCAGCCGGGTGATCCCTTCCGGCAAGGCGGCAAGCGTTTGCGGACTAGCCAGATCCGTAGCCAGCCATCGAATGCCGCGTGCATCACCAGGCGGATGGCGGCGCAACGCGTGCACCTCATCACCCCGCGCCAGCAGCAGGCGCGCCACGCGTTCGCCGAGGTCACCGCAGCCGGCGATCAGGATCCGTTCGGCCATCCATCCACCTGCCTGTCGACTCGCTTGCTAATATCCACCCATGAATCCCTCGTGCAACCTGTTCCTGATCGGCCCCACCGGCGCCGGCAAGACCTCGATCGGCCGGCAACTCGCGGCCCATTACGGCCTGCCCTTCATCGATCTCGACCAGGAAATCGAGCGCATCACTGGCGTTTCCATTGCCACCATCTTCGATATCGAAGGCGAAGCGGGTTTTCGCCGGCGCGAGCGCGCCATGCTGGAAGAGTGTAGCGGCCGTCGTGGCGTGCTGCTGGCCAGCGGCGCCGGTGCGGTGCTCGATCCAGCGAATCGCCGCACCCTGCGGGAACGCGGCTACGTGGTGTGGCTACAGGCCACCGTGTCGGCTCAATTGCAACGATTGACGCTCGATACATCACGCCCCCTGCTGGCGGACGTCGATCGCCAGCAGAAACTGGAAGCGATGGCTGCCGTGCGCACCTCGCTATATGAAGAAATCGCCGATCTAGTCGTGCCTGCCGCCGCGGACAATGAAGGCGTAGGCGCTGCCAGCGAGCGTTGCCTGGCACTGTTGCAACGGCATTGGAACCGACAAGCCGCATGAGCCTCATCACGCCTCAGGAAACCATCCAAGTCACGCTTGGCGAGCGCAGCTATCCGGTGTGGATCGGTCGCGATCTGCTCGACGATCACATGCGCTGGCGCAGCATGCTGCGCGGCAGGCATGCGCTGGTGATCAGCAACCACACCGTGGCACCGCTGTACCTGCAGCGCGTAGCAAGTGGCCTGGATGGCTTGCGCTGGTCCTCATTCCTCATCGACGACGGCGAAGCGCACAAGAGCTTCGCCAATGTGGGGCTCGCGCTGGAAGCGCTGGGCACGCTCGGCGCCACGCGCGACGCCTGCGTGATCGCCCTGGGCGGCGGCGTGGTGGGTGACCTCGCCGGCTTCACCGCCGCCTGCTGGATGCGCGGTATCGACTTCATCCAGATGCCGACCACCTTGCTCTCGATGGTGGATTCCTCCGTAGGTGGCAAGACCGGCGTCAATCTCCCCGCCGGCAAGAATCTGGTTGGTGCGTTTCATCAGCCACGCGCCGTGATCGCCGACATCGGCACGTTGGACAGCCTGCCTGCCCGTGAGTACCGCGCCGGCATGGCCGAGGTGATCAAGGGTGCCGCCATCGGCGATGCGGCCTTTTTCTCCTGGCTGGTGCAACACGCCGAGGCACTCGCGGCACGCGATGAAACCGCTCTCGTGCAGGCCATCGCCACCAAGGTGCGCTACAAGGCCGGTGTGGTGGCGCGCGATGAAACCGAGCAAGGCGAGCGCGCACTGCTCAATCTTGGCCATACTTTCGGGCATGCGCTGGAAACGGCGGGCCACTACACCACCCTGCTGCATGGTGAAGGCGTGGCGATCGGCATGCTGCTGGCCGCGCGGCTTTCCGAGCGCCTGGGTATGAGCCATCGCGCCGACACGCAGCGCCTTGAACGGTTGCTCACGGCCATCGGCCTGCCGACCAAGGTTCCCGCGGGCTACGACGCGGAACAACTGCTGGCCTTGATGCGGCTGGACAAGAAAAACACCGCAGGCACACTGCGGTTGATTCTGTGGCGTGGCATCGGAAAGGCTGAAATCATTTCAGGGGTCGACGAGATGGATGTACTCGCCACACTTCGCGAAGCCGTGTAAGAGCTTGTTGACGATCTCCAAGTGGCCCTTGGGCTCGGCGCACCCGGCTTTAGGGCAACGCTGATTAAGCGGGCCATAGTCGTTCAGATGCGCAACGACCAGACCAAACTTCGCCTTGTTGCAATGAGCATGCTACTTAACTCTTTCCACGCCAGCTGTTGACGTTCTGTTGAGCACCCTTCAGTGGAAACTGGCGCCGCGCTCGATCGGTACGATGATCTGCGATAAAAATCACATTTCGGGCGCCCCGTAGCGAGCTTCATTCGCTCCGTACATCGGCAAGACGCAACAGCCTATGTCCCTGATCGCGCACGTCAGGGCCGCTCAAGCTCCAAGCGTTGAAACAGTTCTCCTGCTGAGAGAAGCCGGACATCGGCGAGACACCTGCGACCGCACCAAGGGTCCGCACCGCAGCCCGCATCTCCTGGCAAAAGCAAACCAAGGATCTGCACCCTGCCGGAGAAACCGCCTTGAACACGCCCGTATTTCCCGTTGCCGACACGCTGGGCCCGTCCCCCTCCCTGCTGTCTCATCCACGCTTCAACATTCCCTGGCCTTCAGCCTGCGCACCCGAGCCAGCGCAGATAGAAAACACGATGCTCGACTGGGCTCAATCGCATGGCCTGTTTCTCAATGAGGAACATCGTCGCCGTACCGCCAGAGCCCACTTTGCATGGCTGGCCGCACGCTGCTATCCCCGTGCGGATCGCCGCCTGTTGCAAGTCATCGCCAACTATATCGCTTGCTTCTTTCTGATCGACGACTTGTTCGTTGATCGCGTCGACAGTGTTTCAGCACCTACCGTTTCGCGATTGGCCGCCATGCTGGACGTCATGGATTTCAATTGCCTAGGAGAGCAACCCGTATATGGAGAAACGGCGTGGCTGGATGTGTGCCAGCACCTGCGGCAGTTGCTGCCCGCCGAACACTTTGAGCGATTTGCCAATGGCATGCGCTTGTGGGCGACTGTGGCGGGGCTGCAAATCTTGAGTCATTTGAACGATCGGCCGCCCGGCATGCAAACCTACACAACCATCCGGCGATATATGGGCGGGGTGTACCCCACCCTCGACTTGATCGACCCCGCAAACGCGGCTCCGCTGCCGGCCTCGACACTCTGCCGGCCGGAGGTGCAGCAGCTTCGTCTGCATGTCAACAACATCACCTGCTGGAGCAACGACACCCACAGCGTAGAAGTGGAAATGAAGCAACCCGGCCACTTCTGGAACATGGTGACTGTCCATGCTGCCCAGGGCGGCTCGCTTCAAGATGCGCTCGACCACGCCGCCGCAAGAATAGACAGGGAAATCGAGCAGTTCCTCGCCCTTGCTGCCGCCACTGAATACAACGCAGATCATCTGTTGCGCACTTATATTGCGGGCCTGAAAGATTGGTTGCGCGGTTATTTCGATTGGCTGGAGCACGACACGCAACGCTACGCGACCCAGTTTGCGGAACTGGATGCGGACGATCGTGCGTTCACCGCCACCGCTTAAGGCAACACTGATCAAGTATCGCCGTTGTCATGATGTCTGGAAGGCTCGCCGGGTGTGTCGCGTGGCGCCGGGAAGACTGGCCGTCTTGCCAAGCCGTGCGGCGCAGCCTGCGGACCTTCCAGGCATCACCCCATCACTTTGAGTTCAACCTGTTGGGGCCAGCCCAAGCGCAACCACGCATCCAGCGCTTGCCGGTGGTTGCGGGCACGCAAGCACCCTCGCTAGCAGGGCGGCGGCCGTCTAAAATGGCCCGCCTGCGGCGTTGCCGCCGTATCGTCATACTGGACGCCATGCGCCTCTATCTGCAAACCATGCCCGCCTCGCCCGAGCCGCCGCGCTATGTCCAGATCGTGCTGGAACAGGATCTGCTCGGTGGCTGGACGCTCTATCGCGAATCCGGTACGCAAGGCGGCCGCGCCACGCTCAAGCGCGATCAATACCTGGAGCGCGACGAAGCCATCGCCGCCTTCGAAAAAGTGCGCGATGCCCAGCTCAAGCGCGGTTATCGCGTGGTCTTTGCCCAGGGGGTCGATGGCCCCTACGGACGCCGATAAAACATGTCCATACCGCTTAAGAACGATCGCTTGCTGCGCGCCCTGCGCCGCGAACCCGTCGATACCACCCCCGTCTGGGTGATGCGCCAGGCCGGCCGCTACCTGCCCGAGTACCGTGCCACGCGCGCCAAGGCCGGCAGCTTCATGGCGTTGGCGACCCATCCCGAACTGGCCTGCGAAGTCACGCTGCAACCACTGGAGCGCTACGAGCTGGACGCGGCCATCCTGTTCTCCGACATTCTTACCATTCCCGATGCGATGGGCCTTGGCCTGTCCTTCGCGCAAGGCGAAGGTCCACAATTCGCGCATCCGGTACGCACGCGCGCCGATGTGGAACGCCTGGGCGTACCGGATATGGAAAGCGAACTGCGCTACGTAACGGACGCGGTGCGTCTTATCCGTCGCGAACTGGCCGGCCGCGTGCCGCTGATCGGCTTCTCCGGCAGCCCCTGGACACTCGCCTGCTACATGGTGGAAGGCGAAGGCTCGCGCGACTTTGCCACCACCAAGGCGATGTGCTGGAACGATCCCCCGCTCGCCCATCAACTGCTCGACACGCTGGCACGGTCGGTCGCCGCTTACCTCAGCGCGCAGGCAGCCGCGGGTGCGCAAGCATTGATGATCTTCGACACCTGGGGTGGCCTGCTCGGGCCATCGGCGTACCGCGAATTCTCATTGCGTTACATGGCGCAGATCGTCGATGCGCTAAAGAACGATGAGCATGCACGCGACATGCCGCTGATCCTGTTCTCCAAAGGCGCCCACGCACACCTGGCCGACATGGCCAGGACCGGATGCGCAGCGCTTGGCGTGGATTGGACCGTCGACCTCGCCGATGCGCGCAAGGCGGTAGATGGCAAGGTCGCGCTGCAAGGCAATCTCGATCCGGTCGTGCTGCGCGCCAACCCCGAGGTGATACGGCGCGAAGTGCGAAGGGTACTCGACAGCTATGGCAATCATCCCGGACATGTCTTCAATCTCGGCCACGGCGTGACGCCTGAAGTCGATCCAGGGCATGTAAAAGTACTGGTGGATGAAGTGCACGCATATAGCCGCGCCCTGCGCGCGGCATAACCTCATCGAGACGCCGTGGTCGGGTTTCGCCAACTCAGCCTGCGCCAACCACGGAAACATGCTGGTGATGACAAAGTTGGCCACCCACTGCGCTGCAGCTGCCACGGCAAGGGCGATCGCGCGAATGCCGTTCGGGAACATCTCACCCGATAGCACCCACACCATCGGCTCCCAGCTCAAACCAAAACACACCACGTAGAGATCGGCGGACCAAACAGAAACCCGCCGATCGCTGCCGCCGCTGCAATCAACACTACCCCTGGCCGTAGTGCGCGCTTCCTCCCCCTGGGAGCTTGCGGTGACTAACTTCCTTCCATACGTGGAGTAAGGGAGGGCTGGGGGCCCAGGTGTCCCCACGTTTTTTTGCTCGTCATTCCGGCGAAGGCCGGAATCCAGCCCAGGTACGTCGTGCGCAGCACACATTACTTTTTGCTGAGCGCTGCGCACATCGTATTGCACCGGATTCCGGCCTTCGCCCACTGCTGTCCGGAGAAATTTTTCGCCGTTCCTGCGGGAAAGCTAAAACGACGTCATTCCAGTGAAAGCTGGAATCCAGCGACTTGAAAATCTGCAAAGGCACTGGATTCCAGCTTTCGCTGGAATGACGAGCTGATGGCACTGAATTTCCATGGGAAATTTTCGATGCCGGGTGCTATGCCCGCGCATTTCTGAAGAACTTCATTTTCCCCGGACAGCATGGGCCTTCGCCGGAATGACGAGCAAAAACGTGGGGATACCTCAGCCCAATCCTCCCCTGCACGCAGCGGAGGGAGCGCAATACGGCAAGCATCGTGATGCGTGCTTAAGTCAGTGCCATTGGGGTGTGGAAGATTCTGCGCAGGCCAGCGGGTCTTTCCGCCTGAATACGTATGCACGGTACGTTGGGGCGCAAGCCCAAGCTATTCGGCAACCTCAAAGAACCGCCGCACATCACCGATAGCCCGCGTGCGCGGCATCGCGGGCAGGCTATTGAGAAACAACTTCCCATAGCCTTTGGCAGTCAACCGCGGATCGCACAACACCAATACACCGCGATCATGAATGTCGCGAATCAAACGCCCCGCTCCCTGCTTCAGCGCAATCACCGCGGACGGTACCTGCCAACCCATGAAGGGATTGATGCCGGCCTGTTCCAACGCCTCCAGGCGCGCCTGCAGCACCGGATCATCCGGCGCCGCGAACGGCAGCTTGTCGATCATCACGACGGATAACGCCTCGCCCGCGACGTCCACGCCTTCCCAAAAACTGGCTGCGCCGAGCAACACACCATGCCCACTGGCGCGAAACTCTTCTAACAATTGATGCCGCGGTGCGCTGCCCTGCACGAACAAGGGCCAGGGCACACGATCGGCCAATAAATCCGCTGCACGACGCAACGCACGATGCGAGGTAAACAACAGGAACGCGCGGCCATGCGACGCTTCCAGCACTGGCAGCGTGGCCTCGATCACGCGGTCGGTGTAGTCGCGCATAGCCGGATCCGGCAGACCCTCGGGCATATAGCAGAGGGCTTGCCGTACATAGTCGAAAGGACTTTCCAGGCTCAGCGTCTGCGGGTCGTCCAGGCCAAGCTGGCGCGCGAAGTGATCGAATTTTCCTGCCACCGACAGCGTCGCCGACGTATGTATCCACGCTGCCTGCGTGCGTTCACGCATGGCGCGCAACGGTCCCGCCAGATCCAGCGGCGTGGCGTGCAGGGCGAAACCGCGGGGAAACAGTTCGTACCAGCGCACGTCCTGCTCCGAAGAGCTTTCCGCCACGCGGTCCAGGCGTTCACTCAAGTGCGCGGCGCGTTCGTGCACGTTCATCAAGCCGCGCGAACGTTCGGCCTGTGAAGCCAGCGCATCGGTAAGCGCCGCCAATACCTCACCCATAGCATGCAACGCGGCAGGCACGCCGTCGCGCTGCCATAGTTCATGGAATGGACCGCGCGTCGGCAGAGTGTCGATCGCCAAGCGGAACTTGCGTATCGCTTCTTGCAGCGCTTCAACCGGCTCCAGCACCGAACCGATCGCGCCGGTGACACCGTTGCATTCGGCCAAGGCGTCCTGCGCCAGTTCGGTAAGCTGGCGTGCGCTGATGCTTTGCGAAAAGAACTGCCCGGCCAGTTCGGGAATCTGGTGTGCCTCGTCCAGGATGAAAGCTTGCGCCCCGGGCAGAATCTCGCCGAAACCCTCTTGCTTCAACGCCAGATCGGCGAACAACAGATGGTGATTCACCACTACCAGGTCGGCCTCCTGCGCCTCGCGGCGCGCGGTGATCACGTGGCAGTCGTCATAGAACGGACATTCCACGCCCAGGCAATTCTCCGGCGTGGACGTGACGCGCAGCCATAGCGGCGAATCCTCCGGCACCTCGGCCAATTCCATGCGATCGCCACGACGCGTACGCGCCGACCAGGCGCGGATCGCTGCCAGCTGTGCGGCTTGCGTGCGCTCAAAGGCTGCACCTTCACGCACGGTCTGATCGAGCCGGTACAGGCACAAGTAATTGGCGCGCCCCTTCAGCAGCGCGATCTTGAGCCGCGCACCCAGTACCGAGCGCACTTTCGGTATGTCGCGAAAAAAAAGCTGATCCTGCAACGCCTTGGTGCCGGTCGAAACAATCACCCGCTCGCCCGACAACATCGCCGGCACCAGGTAGGCATAGGTTTTCCCCGTACCTGTGCCGGCCTCGGCGATCAACGTTTCGCATTCGGCGATGGCATGCTGCACGGCGCGCGCCATGGCCTGCTGCGCGGCGCGCGGCGCGAAATTCGGCAGTTCGCGGACAAAGGGCCCATCGGCGCCAAGCAATGCGCCACTATCGTCGAGGTCAGTCATCGCGACAGTATCGCGCAGGGGCGAGGCAGGCGGAACCGCAGGGCGCGCGCTAAACGTCGGCGCTGGCGGCCTCTACAATCCGCCCGATCCCCTCGGCTTCGATCGCCTGCATGGCGTCGCGCAACACGCTCCCGTCGCCGTCCCGGCTTACACCGATACGAAACAGCAATTCGCCTTCCGCACTACGGGAGGAATGGATGGAATCAAGGTTGATAGCACGCTGCTCGAACACGGACAGTAGCGCGCGCAACGACCCGGGGCGATCCAGCGGCAGGAATACGCTGATGTAGCGCGGCTCGCGCAAATCGGCGAGCAAGTAACCCAGGCGCTCGAATGCATAGCTACCTTCGGCCACCGCTTGCTCGCCCACGTAAGCGCGGCTTTGTGTGAGCAGCGTTTCGCGCATGCGCTCACGTGCTGCATCGTCACCTTGGCGAACCAGGTCGCGCAGCCCATCGATATGTGCGGCGAGGCGTTCCAGCATCGTCGCGACATAGGGATTCTCGAACTGGATGTCCTGATAGATAGCCGGATTGCTGGCAAGAATGCGGCGTATGACCGCCATATCCAATTCATAACCCACCGAACTGAAGGGACGGATGCCGTCGACATCGCCCACCGTCGGCGCCAATTCACGCAACACCGCCGCTTGCGCCATGTGAGTGGCGTGCACCATGCCCTGTACCAGAGCCATCACGCGATCGTGCCGGTCGGCATCGGCGCGCACGCAATCGGCCTCGGTGGCGGCGAGAAAACGCTCCAGCCACGGACGCCACTTATCCAATCGTGCTTCGCATACCACCATGGCCCGGCCACGCAGGGTGGCGGACTTGGGGGCGGCGCTCATCGGATGCAGGCCGACGACTTCCGCCTGCGATGTAAGCATGGCCGCGACCGGCGCTGCCTTGGTCGAGGTGATATCGAGCCACAGCTGCCCGCGTTCGGCACCCGCTGCCTGTTCAACATAGTGGCGAATGACAGACGGCGTCTGGCGGATGGGCGCGCAGAAAATCAGGACATCGACAGACTCGACCAAGGCGCGTTCCGTCATTGAAACGTCGCCGTGAGGGTCGCGACCTGCTACCCGCAAACCCATCTGATCTTCGAAGAACCGGCGCAGCCAGCGGCCGTAAGCGCCTTGGCTGCCGACCAGGCCTATGCGTGGCTTTTCAGGATTATGCAAATCGACCCCTTGCTGGCGCGACTGCCCGAAGTAATCGTCATTCCAGCCAAAGAGGATAGAGAGAGCATCCCTAGGGCATCAAGGGGGCAGTGTGCGGAACAACCTGGCCGTAGTCACCAATGTTGGTAAATTGCACCTCAGCTTTTGCTCCCTCAGCCAAATGCGTCTCACCCAGCACAAAGCGCTGCTTGCTGCCGGGAGCGACCATTTGCGGATCGTCGCTTTTGACTTCCTTGCCGTCTATGACCAGCGACACTTTCTCAAAAGAAACGTAATAGGCACTCGGGTTTTCCACCTGAAGGACCTGCTTCGAGTCTTCCTGGAGAAGCTTCCAGCTTAGCCGGCGGGGTGCATCCTCAACCGCTCCTTTCAAATCCTTCGGCCGGAAAAACAACTTCACGCGCGTGCGAAAAGCCAACTGCAGCGTATTGCTGTCTTTGCCTTCGGCGGCCTTGGGCTTGGGCGGCACTTCCAGCACGTTCAGCCAGAACACCGACTCCTTGTCGGCAGGCAACGGCTTGTCCTTCAGGTAACGGATGCGCAGCACCTGTGCCTTGCCCGGTTCCATGCGAAAGACGGGGGGGGTCAGCAGAAAAGGCATGTCGAGTTGCGCGGGCGTTTCCTGTTCGCGGCCATCGTCGATCCAGGCCTGGAGCAACAATGGCGACTTTTCTTCGTCGTTGCTGAGGTGGACGGTGACCTGGCTTTCTTGTGCCGGGTAGATCACCCGGGTGGACGCGACCACCACTCCGGCATGGATCGGATTAGCAAGCATGCCAATCACGCAACAGGCGAGCCATGCGCGGGCACAACGGAGAATATGAGGTATGTTCATCATCACCCCTATTGGTAATTGACGGTAACCGTAGCGACCGCGCTGACCGTGCCTGCGGTTACCGTGGACTCCGTTTGGAGGTAGCGCGCCGAAAAGGTGAAGTTCTGATTGGCGCCGGCATTGAACCTGATCGGCGTCGCGCTGTTGGGGATGGCCTGCGAACCATTGGATTGCCATAGCTGCAGTGCTACGCCCTTGGCGGTACCGTTGTTCTTGAATGCGTTCGGGTAAGCCGGATCCGCCGTGCCGGCGAAGGTCATGGAGGCCGTGCTGGCATTGCAGTTGCTGCTGGCCCTGAGGGACTGATCGGCCACCCAGTTGTAGGTGGCGCCTGCACCTCGGTTGAAGTCCGAGGTTTTCAGCACACCCATGTTGAACGTGGCGCTGGACGTTGAAAGCGAACACGTGGGCGCATTCGGAAGGATGGTGGCGCCCCCGAAATATACTTCACCGATTACCCTGCCATCGACTGTCGTGACTCCTACTTGGCCTGACGGAATAACGCCGCCAGGAGTTGGCCCAGCTTGATAAAGACCTACATAGACTTGACCATCGGAAGATACATCGTTTGAGTTTACATTGACGTATGACCATGGCATTCCCCCGACAAAATTAGGCTGACCTGCGATTGCGAGGAAGATACCGGGAACATTGGTGTAAACATAACCATGCACAGGCGCAAGTGTGGTGAAATTTACGAAATTCGCAGCAACAACTGAATCTGTGCACCTTGTCGCAACTACTCTAAAGCTGGCCTGTGCATATCCCCCGGCGAGATGGATATAAGACCCGTTCTCGGCCCCTGCTGAAACAGTTCCGAGGTTGCCTACCGTATAAGTAGACGGTGCAGGTGGGTAGCTGGTACAGGTGGCATGTGCGTGTGTCCCGCCCAGCAACAGCAGCATTGCGAGAAGCAGATAGCCATATCCGCACGCAGCCCGATTCATCAGCTGGATCATTTTCATAGCGTTTTCCTTCGCGGATTCCTTAGAAATTCCCGCGTCTACTGTTAGTTCGTTCTCTTTAATGTGCCGCGTTGCCAAGCATTCGATGGCTACCATGAACCGGGCGAAGCCAGCTTGGCCGTGTGGTGTTGCACGGTGCCAAAATCATCGACGGCGGAAAAATGCACGGATGCTGTGGCCGGCGGCGGATGGCCTAGGCTTTTGAGTACATAACGCGCGGTACTGCCCGGAGCCAGCATAGGCGGTGCGTCGCTGGGAAATTCCTTGCCGTCCACCGCCAGCGCGATTTTGGAGAAGGAAATGTGATAACCACTGGGATTGTGGACTTCCAATGCCTGTTCGCTGCCTTCGGATACCAGTTTCCAAGCAAGTTGCGACGGCGCCTGCTCAGGTTGCCCGACAAGCCTTTCCGGACGGAAGAAAAACTTGATCCGGCTGCGGATGGCAAATTGCAGAACATTCTTGCCATCGGCGTTGGCTGGCCTGGGTGGCACCGACAGCACATTGAGCCAGAACAGCGACTCCTTGTCCGTAGGCAGCGGCTTCCGTTGACCGTCCTCATGCATGTACACGATACGCAACGCCTGGCTCTTGCCGGCGTCCAGGCGGAATATCGGCGGGGTCAGTTGAAACGGTACCTGCATCTGATCGGGGGTTTTATCCACATGCCCGTCGTCGATCCACACCTGCGTCAAGCGTGGCTGCACCTTCTCGTCGTTGTTCAGCTGGATCGTGACTTCGTTCTGCTTCACCGGATAGATCACGCGTGTCGTATTGATCACCACGTCGGCACGGGCCGGCACGCAAACCAAGCCGGCAACGGAAAAGGTAACTGCCACACGCAATAGGCTGGGCAAGAGTCGAGCGGCCATGTCGGGTCCAAAGATCAAAGTGAAGGTGCTTTAGCGTGGAAATCTGTTTGCCGTAGCTAGTTCAGTTGTACGACAGCATCACGGTAACTGTGCTGTCCGCGGCACCTGGACTGACGCTGGGCAAAGTCGAGACGTAACGCGCACGCATCGCATAGATGCCGCCGGTGGCGAGAGGCGCCCAATTCACCAGATTGGTGGTGCTATTGGGGATCACCGTGACGCTGCCGTCCGCGGTTTGCAGTTGAATGCCAAGACCCTTGGCGCCGCCGGGCGCCACGGCAAACAAACCACTGTTATCCGTATCGGCCGTGCCATCGAAGCCCATGTGCAGGGTGACGATATCGGCACTGCAGCCCTGCGAGGTAATCGGTACGGGAACCCACTCGGTGAATGTGCCGATAGTGCGAAAGTCACCACTGTAATGCCGCCCCAGGTTCACCGGGGTCGTGGAGATGCTGCACGAACCGCTGGCGATGGTGCCGTGCACATTGACGATGCCATTGCTTTGGGCCAGCGCCGCGCTGCCGCCGAGGGACAGCAGGAACGCCACGCTGGTAGCAATGCAGCGGCATGTGATAGGGCGGGACGCAGAAAATACATATGGATATGCCATGTCTAATTCTCAGGTATAGGTGACCAACACCGTAATGCTGGCGTCGGCGGTACCGTTGACCATGGCCGCAGCACTTTGTACGTAACGGGCGCGGAAACTCTGCACGCCAATGACATTGACGATGGGCGATATCGTGCTGTTGGGTATGGCTTGTTGCCATACCCCGCCGGAATTGAGGCCTTCCAACTTGATGCCTACGCCGGACGCTCCTCCGGTGACGGCAAACAGCGTGCTGTCGTTGGGATCGGCGTTGGCCATGAAGGTCATCGATACCGTGGAAGCGGTGCAACTGGGATCTGTGGCGATGGTGCCGACGTTTGAGGGCGGTGATGCACTGTTTAAACCATTAAAGACGCTTTGCTGAACGGTGCCGATGGTGAGGGTGGCACTGGAAACGGAGAGCGAACAGGTGCTCCCGGTTATGCTCCCTTCAACATGGATGGTGGCGGTGTCCTGTGCCAGTGCCGCACCGCTGCAAAATGCAAACAGCGTTGCCAGCGCCGCAAAAAATATATGCTTCTGCTGTGTCATGTCGGATTCTCAGGTGTAGGTGACGAGCACCGTAATGCTGGCGTTGGCGTTACCGTTGACTAAGGTCGCGGCACTTTGTACGTACCTGGCACGGAAACTCTGGGCGCCAATGGTATGGACGATGGGGGAGGTCGTGCTGTTGGGTATGGCTTGTTGCCATACCCCGCCAGAATTGAGGCCTTCCAACTTGATGCCTACGCCGGACGCTCCTCCGGTGACGGCAAACAGCGTGCTGTCGTTGGGATCGGCGTTGGCCATGAAGGTCATCGATACCGTGGACGCGGTGCAACTGGGATCCGTGGCGATGGTGCCAACGTTTGAGGGTGGTGATGCGCTGTTTAAACCACTAAAGACGCCTTGCTGAACGGCGCCGATGGTGAGGGTGGTACTGGAAATGGAAAGCGAACAGGTTGCCCCGTTGATGGTGCCGTCGAACTTGATGGTGCCAGTGTCCGCCTGCGCAGTACCCATCGCGACGGTGCTGGTCAGTACGATGCAAGGAATCAAGTATTTCATGATCGTCCTTTATTGGTAATTGACGGTGGCGATGATGGCGTCGCTGATCGAGCTGGCGAGAATGGGGAGGTGGCGTGACACTAATAAGTACCTTTTTTAGTGCGCTTTTGGTTCCAAAATAAATTTGGAACATGAAAGCGTTGGTTCAATTAAATGGGTCCGGTTGAACGTTGTGCGGTAACGGGCTATCGGATTCAGAAGATGTGCCTGAGGTTGCGGATGCAGGTTCCGTCGCACCTGCCATTCGGCAAGCAGCGTGCACCGTCTGCAAAGTCACCTGCCGCCCCTTGGCTGCCGCCGGCAGTTGCACATCGATCCTGCAAGATTCCGCCACGCCCTCACCCCACTTCACCGTCAACGTTCCGGAAGCAGGCAGATCGCGCACGAACAGACGGCTACCCTGGCCGGCCACGCCGATGCTATGACCCTCAGCGTCGAGTACCTCTGCGCCGAACGGCACCGGCTGGCCATCGGGCAGAGTGGTTTCCACCATGACCGCGTGGCCGTGCGTGGTCTCATATTTCAGCTTGACGACCGAACCGGCGCGCGGAGCGACGTTGGCCGTGGTGGATTTCATTTCCAGGCCGGCGTCGGCGCCCTTGGGATCGAGCGCGACCGAGTTGAGCTGATAAGGCATCAGGTTCGGCACGATCGCGTAGCCGCTCCCGTTCACCTTGGCCCCTTGGCTGTTGGCTACGGTGGCACCTGCCGCGTTGGGTGCGTCGACAATGCCGATGGTGTCGCCGCTGGGCGGCCCAAAGGTCAGGCCGCCGCCGTGCACCACCAGACTGCCCGATGCGCCGGCATTGAACTGCTGATAGCCGCTGCCTTGGCTATAGCCGGCTGCCAGCTGCGTCAGCGGGCTGCGGTACTGCGCATTGAGCGAGCCATTGCCGCCGCCGCCAGTCTGGCCTGCGGTGGCGCCGTAGGTGAAACGATTGTCCGCGCCGAGGCTGCCGGTCACCGTGGCCTGGCTGCTGTTGCCACCTTGCTTGGCTCGGTTGATCGTGGCGCTGAGCTGCGGTGCGCGGTCACTGCGGCCCAGCGGCACGCTGACGGTAAAAAGAAAACGTGTGTCACGACGCCCAGTCGTCTGCGCCACATTGAAGTTACCTGGCAAGCCGGGGATCTGGTCGGCGGGTACGCTACTGCCGGGTACAAATCCCTGGCTGTCGCTTATCAGCTCACGTTGTGCGCTGAAGCTGTAGTTGAACGATTTCCAATGATTGGAATAGCCCGCGGAAAAGTTCACCTGCCGACCGCTGCCTGCCCAATAATCGACCACCGACCCTTGCAGAAACAGCTGCCCGTAGGTGTCGCCCAACGACTGATTGATATTCATGTCAAGGCGGCTACGCTGCTGCAACAAATTGCTGGCATAGCCCCTTGCGGCAGCGTCGCGCAACAGCACCGCATCTTGCAGGCTTACATAGCCTTTGGTGGAATACCGATACGCGGCCACCGAGAAGTTGGTGCCGGTGTCGGTGACATTTTTGTTGTATCCGATTCTTGCACTGGTGCCGTTGGTTCGAGCCTGGTTCGGCGCATGGTGGGTGGCGTGGGTGATGTCGGCTGAAAAGGCGCCCACTGAGGTGTTCACGGCGGCGCCTACCAGCGCTGCGCCATAGCCGTTGGCGAACGTGGCGCCGGTATAGCCTGTTACGGCGTTGTTGATGCCCCGCTGAAACGTACCCTGCACGACGTAGGGCGTATCGAGCAGATTCTGTTGCTCCACCTTGCCGGCAGTCACGCTCCAACGGTTTTGGCCGGGGCGCAGCAATTGCTGCACGGAAGAATACGGCACGGCGAAACGCTGCACGCGCCCGTCGGCTTCGGTGACCTCCACATCCAGGTCGCCGCCATAACCGGTCGGATAGAGATCCTCGATGGCGAACGCGCCAGGCGCGACGTTGGCGTCGTAGATCACGTAACCACGCTGGCGAATGATCACATGCGCATTGGTTTCCGCGATACCGCGCACAATCGGTGCATAGCCACGCATGGATTGCGGCAGCATGCGGTCATCGGTGTAGAGGCGCATGCCGCGTATGCGCACGCTGTCGAAAATGTCGCCGGCTGTGAATGTATCGCCGGCCTCCAATTGCGCCCGCAATGAAGGAATATCGTGCTGCAGATAGGTGGCGGTGTTTTGGTAATGCGTAGCACCGCGCTGCGCCCAGCTCAAGGCGCCAAGCGTGTAAAGGTGCCATGAGCCAAGCTTTGCCGACGCGTTGAGGCCAACGTAGCCGGTGGCTTGGCGCTGTCCTTTATTGCTGTAGCTGTACAGGTTGCTGGTGTAGTTAAGGACTCCCGCGTTGATGCCTGCATCCCATTGCGAAGGGTCGACATAGCCGCGCGCAACCTGATTGATATAGATCTGCGGCACGGACAGGGACAGTTCCTGCGTTCCCATGTCGAAATCGGCCGTGGCACCGGGTATGTAGTCGCCGATCGGACCACAAAAGGTCCCCTCTGGCATTTTCTTGAGCGACGGATTTTCCTTCTGCGCAAGCACCTTTTTCAGGTCTACGCCGATACGTATCAGCATGGCCGAGTCGTAGCACGGCTCCGCACTGTCTTTGCCAGGGACGTTGGCGAACACCAGGTCGGTGCGCGCTTGCCACGTATTGTTGAGACGTATGTCGCTGCGGTACGTTCCCGGCAGCACGACGTTGCCCTTTTCGAAACGCGACAAGTCCACCTTGGGCGCCATGCCGGACGGAAAGAAGGAAGCATCGAAGTTGACCGGATCGACCGCCGTGGGCGAAGCCGGCGTAGCTGGCGATACCAGGGCTGCCGCATGCGCCGATGGCGCCAATGCACTCAGGAGCAAGGTAGGCAATAAACGCCGCCGCAACCGGGCGTCCTTGTCGGCAATCAATCCGTTCGCGGCTGCATTGGCCTGCATACAAAAACACTCCTGACATGGCCAAGTCTTCGCTGGCCATTTGTTTTGGAAACTTTATTTAGACGAGATATGAAACTTGCTGAGCCGCATGACACTTATGGCGTGAGCCGCTCCACCATCGTGTTGACAGCACCATAATCACTAATAACGTTGAATTGCGCTCTCACATCGCCTGTAGGCCGACTGGTGAGTTCTTTGACTGGAAATACCGTCGTGCTACCTGGCGCCACCATGCCACCGCCGCGCATCGTGATGCTGCGCTCGCCGAACCTCAAACCCACTTCAGCGAAGTTGACGTAATACGGTGTCGGGTTGGTGACTTGCAATGCGACGCCCTTGCCGCCCTCGCCATCGACTAGCTTCCAGGTGAGCTTATGAGCAGCACCCGCTGCATTCCCAGGCAGGCCCGCAGGGCGAAACAACACCTTGATGCGGGTACGGAAGGCGAATTCCAGCATATTCTGGCTTCCGTCGTTCGCCGATTTCGGCGGAACCTCAAGCACATTCAGCCAGAACAGGCTTTCCTTATCGCCAGGCAGCGGCTCTTTGCTATAGATCAAGCGTACCGATCCACCCTTACCCGCATCGAGGCGAAATAAAGGCGGCGTGATCGTAAAGGGGACCTTAGCGCTTTCAGGCGTGGATTTTTCATCACCCGCATCCAGCCAGACCTGTACCAGCGAAGGTGTACCGCCCTTATTTTCAAGCCCGACGGTAACCTCGCTCTCCTGAGCGGCATACACCACACGCGTACCGTTGATCACCACAGTCGCGTCGGCTCGATTGGCCAATAGCACCGCGCAAAGAAGCGAGGCTGCCATCACATGGCGCAATACATCAGTCATACGTCACCTTCAGTGGATTGAGTACATCGATGGCGGTACTTTGACCGCCATCGATGTCAGCTAGCGTTATTGCAAGCCGATCAGTTGTAGGTCACCGCGTAGACGACGCTGGTGCTGACCTGACCCGGTGTGGCTGCACCGCCAACTGCCAGATACTGGGCGCCGAACTTGATGAGCGCCGTATTGTTGGCAATATCGGGCGAATCCTGCTTGTAGCTGGGATCAGCCAGATCAATCACACCCATGCTATCGGTCAGCTGGACTTGCACGTTGGTGGCTTCGCCAGACAGTGCATTCACTAGCGCGCCCGTGGCTGCGTCGATACGCGGGCTGGAAGTCAGGAATGACATGCTGGCGATCTTGCCGTTGGTGCAAGAACCCTGGCCCGGGCCACCGATTTGAACGCTGAACGGCTTCGGTTTCGCGGTATCGCCGGCTGCTTTCAAGTCTTCGGGCAGAGCGGCGTCAAGCGCAACGGTGAATTTGCCCTGGCCGCCATCGGTACCACCACCGCCGGTCACGGTGCAGGTGGTGTCGTCCACCGAACCGGTGAAGGTGATGGTGCCACCGTTTGAGGACGCAGCGCTGGCAACGCCAGCAAAGGCAATACCCATGGCGATGGCAACCGCGGAGGCAAGCTTGATGTGCTTCATACTTATCTATCCTTAAGTTAGATCACTGAGAAGTTCGCCAGTTGGCGAATGCTCTTTGTCGGCCGCAGGGTGACGTACGACAAAGGTGAGGTGGATCACACGCCTGCAAGCGCAGATCCAAAGCTGGAAACAAATTGACTCCCAATGCCCGCGTCTCTTGCCGGACATGCTTTCGTTGAGCCAACAGATGTTGCGCGACGATCCATCCGTAACTGCTTCAACCGCGCAAGCGAACAAAATGCTTGCAAATCTTAGAGATTGTTGAATACCGGCCGGAATCGGAATAGCCCGAAATTTTTCTCAGACAATGTCTCAAGTCCACTTACGCCTACGCCCGCATGTGAAGTCTCCCAGACTTGCGACGAACAGCTGCTTCAGATTTTTCATCTCGACGCGCATTCTTGTTAACTGCCAAGAGGAGCCATATAGAAATCATTTGAAATCGCTTTACCCTGCATCACCATGTGTTACGCCGCTGGGCGAGTCGACCAGCAATTGCCTACGCGGAAGCAGCTTTCTTTCGGACTGAGCTCCGTCTTCGCCCCTCTGCTGTCCAGCACATTGCACTCACGCAGAGAGATGACTCTGACTACTTGAAGCGTCACGGAAACATCCATGCCTCAACTTTCGCCATCGGCATAAGTATCTGCATAGACCGCGAGCTAAGGGGGTACATGTTTATTCGATCTTGCGGGTCGTGCGATGTCGCTCCCGCTTCCCTGCTGCACCCCGTAATTTCGTAGACATCCGATTAGCGTCTATTGAGGATGGGAGGATCTATGACCGGACAAACGTTTCACCGACGCGTTCAAGGCTGAAGCAGCCAAGCAAGCCGACGAACGCGGCCATTCCGTTTCGAACGTTGCAGAACGCTTGCGAGTGTCGACGCATAGTCTGTGGGCGCGTGGACGCAGGCCATCAGGCAGGCAGCACTCAGAAGGCCGATGATGTGGCCCAAAAATGCACAGGTTCGTTCCGAGCGGCGTCGCGTCGGAGATCTGCCCTTCATGACGGAAGCCGACGAGTGCATCAACAAAAAGCGCGTTGAACGGCCAATGGGCAAGCATGGCCTGCGTTCGGTTCGCTCGCCGCTGAGCGACGCTACAACGGTGGAAAGCCGGCTGTGGCTACATCCCACCGATTGCAGCGTCAGTTCATCGTGGATGAGCCGAATCGAGCATAGTGACCGAGGTCAGCCATCTGCGCGCCGCAGAGGGTTGGCTGCGTTGGTCATGGACTTGTTCGCGCGGTCATTGAGCGGGGCGATGGAATCCGTCTATTGAAGGCGGCACGCATCGGCTAAAGCAGCACGCCGGGATAACGCGTTGGACTTCTGTTGCCCGACCGGAACACCCACGTTCGTCACCCTTCTCCAGGGGGAAAAGCGGTCACCGCCTCAAAGCCGCTGGATCCCCGGTTCCCGGCATTCGCCCACCCATTTGCTCGCCGACGCTGCACCAGCCTCATCATGGGCCTGCTGGCGAATCTCCACGATGGTCTGCCAGTTGCGCGCGCACAGCGGCCCCTGTTTGGAGCCCAAGGTCCAGGATTGATGTGCGAGTTTTTCCGCAAGCTGGAAATCGCCCATGTAGATGGCGACTTCGGCGCGATCCTGCAGCACGTCGGGCGCATCCGGGGTGCGCTTGAGCGCCATGTCAAGCTTGGCGGCAGCAGCCTGGTAGTTGCCATTGCGCTCGTCTTGCTTTGCCGCGTCCTGCAATGCGACTACACCTGGGTCGACCAGCGGATGCACATTGATCACGGATTTGTCGCGCTCACCGGCGGCGCGGATTTCATTCACCATCGCGACGCTGGATTTGCCCGGCGGTGGCCTGGGCGCTTCGGGCGCAGGCTGCACGCAGGCGGCGAGGAGCAGTACAGGCACGAGGAGGCCTGGAAGGCGGAATGAACGGAACGGCATGGTCATGCTTGGCTATTGCTGGCTGGTCGTGGGGGTTGGCGATTCGGCCGAGGGTTGGGAAGCACCCTGGCCGCCGCCGAACAGATTACCGATTTTTTGCCAGAAACACCCTTCGGAATCCGTGGAAAGGCTGCCCGCGATAACCGGTACCTGCTTGGCGCCGGAACATGCCGGATCGCTGCGACGGCCGTCGGCGGGGTTGACCCAGGCCATTTCCAGGCCCTCCCCTGCCGTAGCCGGCAGCGGCACGGTGGGCAGTTTGCGGAACAATTCCTGCCATGCGCGCAATGCACCGGTGGAGCCCCACAGATGGCTGGGCTTGTTGTCGTCGCGGCCCATCCAGAACACCGCCAGGCGATCGCCGGTAAAACCGGCAAACCAGCTGTCACGCAAATCGTTGCTGGTGCCGGTCTTGCCAGCGGTATGCAGGTAGGCGAGGCTGGATTTGGCCAGCGAACTCGCTGTGCCGTACGTAGCCACTTGCTGCATCGCCCATGTCACCAGGCGCACGGCAGGTTGGTACTCGCCCTTGCCGCTTTCCACCTCATAACGTTTGATGGTGTGGCCATTGCTGTCGACCACGCCACTCACTGCCAACAGCGGCAGCGCGTGGCCGTCGGAGGCGATGTATTGATAAAGCTGCGCCACCTGGATCGGCGCGAGATCAACCGCACCGATCAACAGCGACGGACCCGGCTGCACATTGCTGAGGCCAAACGATTCCAGAAATGCCTTGATGCGCGGCAAGCCCACTTCCAGGCCCAGGTGAATGGTGGCGAGGTTCCACGAATTGGCCAGCGCATCCACCATCGGCACCATGCCGTGGCTCTGGTTGTCGTCGTTGTGCGGCGTCCACCAGCTACCGTCGGGTTGCTTCATGCTGACCGGCGAATCGTCCAGCTGTGTGGCGAGATTCCAGCGTTCCGGATTGGTCAGCGCGACGAGGTACACGAACGGCTTGATGGTGGAGCCGATCGGCCGGCGCGCATCCAAAGCGCGATTGAAGCCCTGGTCGCCAGCAATCTTGCTGCCGACCACGGCCAGTACGCTGCCGGTTTTCGAATCGGTGACGACAGCCGCGCCTTGCGTGTCTTCGGCACGCTTGCCGAGATTCTTGATCGCCGTGTCGATCGCCTGCTCGGTGTATAGCTGCGTGGCGGGATCGAGCGTCGTGAAGATCGACAAATTGCCTTGCTTGAGCGTTTCTTCGTCGAAGTCGTTGGTGATCTGCTGACGCACCAGTTCCATGAAGGCAGGAAAGCGGTTATGCGGCAATTGGCCATCGGGGATCACGTCCAATGGTGTCGCTTTGGCCGCACGTGCCTGTTCCGCCGACAACAGTCCGGTGGTGACGAACGTGTCCAGCACCAAGTTGCGTCGCGCCAGCGCACGGTCAGGGTAACGGCGTGGATCGAACTGGCTGGGGCCTTTCACCAAGCCGACCAGCAAGGCGATTTCCTGCGGACGCAGAAATTCCAGCCGGCGCCCGAAATAGAATTGCGAGGCCGCGGCAAAGCCATGCACCGCCTGGTCGCCTTGCTGGCCGAGGAACACTTCATTGATGTATGCCTCGAGAATGCGCGCCTTGCTGTAGTGCATCTCCAGCAGGATCGACATCAGCGCTTCGTTCAACTTGCGTCCCATGGTCTGTTCGCGATTGAGGAACAGGTTGCGCACCAACTGCTGCGTCAGCGTGGACGCGCCTTGCACGGTATGGCCGGCACGCAAATCGGCGAACGCGGCGCGCAGGATGGCGGTGAAATCGACGCCGATGTGATGCTTGAAGTCACGGTCTTCCACCGCCTGCAAGCCGGCGATCAGCAACGGCGGTAAATCGTTCAATTGCACATAGGTGCGATCTTCCTGCTTGGCGCCGTAGACGGTGGCGATGCGCGCGGGGTCCAGATGCGTTTCGCTGAGCGCCTTGCCGGAAGCCAGATCGGTGACCGACTGCACCATGCCGTTGCCCAGCGCGACGCGAATATGTTTGGGCAATTCGCCACCGTCGGGTCCGGCGTAACCGCGCGAGGAAATCACATAAGTACTGCCCCTCTTCGCCCAGCTGCCAGGCACGTCACCGTGGCCGTCGTTGGCGTAGCCGGAGAAGGCGAGCTCCACTTCCAGCGCGCCGGGCGTCATCGGTACGTAAGGCGCCAGCCGCAACGGCTGCGAATAGACGCGCGTCGGTACGGCAAAGACCAGGTCGCTGAAACGGTCCTGCACGCGCTTGTTGAGGATCAGCGAATACGGCAGCAGGAAACCGAATAGCAGGCCCGTGCAAATCCAGAAGGGAATGCGCATCCACGGCCAGCATGCGCCTGCGATCGAACGGAGTCGGCTGAGAAATTCCAACGGGGCGGTATCCATTGCAGCAAGCCGAATCGGCAATGTCCGAGATCATAGGGCTCGTGACCCGGCGGCGGGATGAATGCGGGCCTGCCGAAAATGGCATGACAGGGTCATTTCGGGGATGTTGCGCTGGCAATCGGGGGAAGCAGAGCCCAAGGGATGCTCTGACCTATTCCATGCAGCCGGCATGACGCCCAGAAGGCCGCAGGGTGTGTCGCGTGGCGCAGGGCAGACTGGCTGTCTGTTCAAGCCGCGCGGCGCAGCCTGCGGGCCTTCCGGACGTCACCCCGTCTTTAAAATTCAATAGGACGGGCCGCACTGTATGCGGTGGCGGGTGCATGGAATGGATCAGAGCATCCCTAGCCTAGGAGCGCCAGCAATCCGCATCCGGGCGGAACGGCCGCGGCTGCACCCCCAGCAAGCGCGTCATTTCCGTGTTGTCCGCCACCAGGTCTGCCTCCAGGCGGCTCAAGGGACCGCGCAGGCCAGCGACGCTGCGGCGGCCCAGACGCAATAACCACGCCGGCAACGGCAAGGGCAGCGTATCGACGGGCAGACTGCGTCGCACGCGTGCAAACAGTTCGCCTACCGTCAATTGTTCGCCGCCGCCGATGGCGAGGACCTTCCCGGCCGACGCGGGCTTGTCCAGCGCCGCGAGGGCGGCATGGGCCAGATCCTGCGCATGCACCGGCTGGCGCATACCGCCGGCCGCCGGTAACGGGAACACCTTCAGGCGCATCGCGCGCTGGGCGATCGGCGTTAGGCTTTTATCCATGCCCGCGCCATATATAAGCGTGGGCCGCAGCACGGTCCAGGCGCTGCCGTGGCGGGCACAGGCTTCGGCCAGTTCCGCCTCGCTGTCCCGAATCAACTGGGAGAGATCCCGTTCGACGGAGACTTCCGATGCACGCTTGCTTTCCGCGCTCATCGAACTGACCGCGATCACGCGGGGCGCGTGCGGCAACGTCGCCGTACTCAGCCATTTCGCAAACCAGTTCAACGGGCCAAAGCTGACGATGGCCGAGACGTCATCCACCCTGGGTACGGCATCGGGCAATTGCCCGCTCAGCCACGTCACGCCATCTGTTGATGCATGTGCCGTGCGGCTCAACACCATCACCGGCTCATCACGCGCGGCAAGCAATGGCAGCAGGTAACGGCCGATCTGGCTGCTGCCACCAAAGACCAGTACCGTCATCGATTGCCCTGCATGCGCGCCATGATTTCCCGTATGCGCGGATCGTCCGGTTGCAGTTGGCGTCCTTGCTCCAGCGACCCGGCCGCGTTGTCGCGATCGCCGCTTTCCAATTGCTGTTCGGCCTGATCGAACCATGCATTCGCCAGCCGCTGGCGTGAAATGGCAATGGCTGCATCGCCCGGTTCGAGATTGCTGAGCGCATCGAGCAGGCTGTTGGCTTTCTTGAGGCTGCCGCTGCGCAAGGCGTTGTTGAATTGCTGCTGCACTTCGCCCGGCAATGCTTGCAGGCCAGCCAAGGCTTGCTGGTTATTGCCATCGATGGCGAGCGCACCGCGATAAAGGTCGTACGCGCAATTGCCGGGCGGCGTCATGATGTCGCCACGTGCGGCGGCCTGCTTCGCGCGGCTTACCATGTCGGCCACCTGGATTTCTTGCTGGCCGGTGAGCCGTGCGACGGGAAGCGGCGCGCTATCGTCTTGCGGCGGTGCCGCTTGCTGCGCACTTGCCGTGGCTCTGTTGCCGGATGGCGGTATCACGGGCGGCGCCGGGGGCTGTCCCAGACGTGCACGCGCTGCGATCAGGTCCGCCGAACCGGGAGCAAGCGTGTCGGCCTGGTCCAGCAACTGCCGCGCATGATCCGCATCGCCCGCATCGATCGCTGCACTGGCTTGCACGACCAGCGCCTGCGCCACTTGGCCGAGCCCGGCCTTTGCCTGCGCGTTATTGGGATCGATCGCCAGCGCAGCCTTGAAATGCGCAAGCGCGGTGTCGGTGCCGTCGCCGTCGATGTGTCCCGCGCGCAACGCATCGTTGCCCTGGTTGATGGCGTCCGTGAGCGCGCTATTGGCCTGTGCCTGCAACGCGGACAGCGAGGCCCGCAACGTCGGCAGCTGCGCGTAATTGGGCAATACCGTGGCAAGGCGATCGATGCCGGCCGAAGCAGTGGCAACGTCGTTCGCGCTCAAAGCCTTCTGGATTTGCGCCGCCATCGCGTCGCCAACCTGGTCCATGCCATGCCGCGCCACCGCGTTATCCGGCTCCGCGGCCAGCACGCGTTGATAGAGCGCCGCGGCGCCGTCCGGTCCATCGAGTTTGTTGTCGCTGAGCGCCTGCTGCGCCTGCGCGATCAAGGTATCGGTCTTGCCGGATGACACTTGCGCCTTGGCGATGGCTTGGGTGAGACGATCCACGTCACTTCCGCCGCCGAGCAACTCGCGCGCATTGGTCAGCGCCTGCGAGGCTTCGTCGATCCTGCCAGCCTGGAGCGCCGCATCGGCGCGCGCGATTTCGGCACGGCCCACGTCATTGAGACCTTGCCGCGCGGCATCGTTGTCCGGTTCGAGTGCGCGCGCCGCTTCAAACAATTCGCGCGCACTGGTGCCATCGCCACCATCCAGGTGCCCTTGCTGCAGGGCGACTTGTGCGCGATGCAAGACGTCGTCGAAATCGGTACGCGGCACCAGGTTGCGCAAGCGGCTCTCGTTGAACCACAGGCCGCCGACCGCCGCGAGCAGTACGACGATCAGCACGATCAGGAACCAGTTGGGCTTTTTGTAAGGGCTTTTGACTCCCGAGCCACGGCGATACGCCGGCTCAACCTTGATCGGTGGCAGCCCATCATCGGGTGCAGGCGCATGCGGCCGATCCAGCTGATCGAGGTTGCCCAGCTTCGGTTCGGTACGGCCATTGCCATTATGGCCCGGGTCGTTCAGGTCGCGGTTTCGGCTCATGGCTCGTGAGCTGGCAGGTCAAGGCGTTCAGCTTAGCATTGGGTGGATGACAGGCGCGGGGAGCGAAAAGTTGCGTTCAGCTGTTACTTCCCCTGCCCACCCTGGGTGAAGGAAACAAAAAAGCTACCCCGCCCCGACCCTGCGCGCCTCCACCACGTTCGGCAGCGCCGCCAGCCGATCCAGCAAGGTGGACAGCTGTTCGAAATCCCGCACGCGCAGGGTGTAGCGCATTTCCACTTCGCCGGTGCGCGGAAACAGGCGGCTGCTGGAGGCGAGGATGTGGATGTTCGCATTGCTGATCACGCCCACCACGTCCTTCTGCAAGCCTTTGCGGTCGTAGCCATTGAGCTGGATGGTGACTTCGTAGGCCTGTGCGTTGGCCTGGCCCCAGCTCACCTCGATCACCCGGTCCGGATCGCGCCGCGCCAGCCGCGCCAGGCTGGCGCAGTTGGCGCGATGTACCGATACGCCCTTGGTCCGCGTGATGAAGCCAAGCACCGGATCACCGGGCAACGGCTGGCAGCACCTGGCCAGCACGGTAAGCAGGTTGCCCACGCCTTCGATGGTGATGGCGCTATGGTCGAACACGGTGTGGCGCGTTGCGGGCGGCGGCGTGGCGGGAACCGGCTCGGCAGGCTGTTGGGATTCCTGCAGCACGCGCGCCACCTGGCCGGTGCTGATTTCACCCAGTGCAAGCGCGACCAGCAATTCGTCCTGGGTCTGCAGATGAAACAGCACCGGCAGCTTGGCAATGTCCACATCCGGCAATGCCAGGCGTTTCAATTCGCGTTCCAGCAACGCGCGGCCCGCGGCGAGGTTGGCTTCGTGGGCGCTGCGCCGGAACCATGCGCGCACCTTGTCGCGCGCACGGCTGGTATGCAGGTAGCCATGATGCGCCGAGAGCCAATCGCGCCGCGGCTCGCCGATCCTGGCGGTGAGAATCTCCACGCGATCGCCGCTGTGCGGTTGATGGGTCAGCGGCACGATGCGTCCATTGACCTTGGCCCCGCGACAGCGATGGCCCACTTCGGTGTGTACGTGATAGGCGAAGTCGAGCACGGTCGCGCCGTGCGGCATATCCAGCACTTCGCCTTTGGGCGTAAGCACGTAGACGCGATCCTCGAGCAGCTCGGTCTGTAGCTCGGCAGCCAGTTCGCCATCGTCGTTGCGCGGTTCCAGCAGCCTGCGCATCCAGGCGATCTTCGCCTCGAAATCCGCATCGCCGCTGCCGCCCTCCTTGTAGCGCCAATGCGCGGCCACGCCCAGCTCGTTGGCGCGATGCATGTCATGCGTGCGGATCTGCACTTCCAGCGTCTTGCCGTGCGGGCCGATCACCGCGGTGTGCAGCGAGCG